>CAZVTX010000327.1:0-4214 GCA_964629395.1 uncultured archaeon | reverse complement strand
AAAAAATTTACGCTCAATCTTTTAGAATTATTTAGTCCGAAATTAATCGTCGGAATTTCAGATGAGATGCCTCCGAATGGAGATATGAGGAAATTAGAAATCGTAGCAGATATAGTAAAAAATTTTGATGTTTGAAGTTAATATATTAAAAAAATTAGAATTTAATCATTTTCAATTAATTTTCAAAATGTTCAATATTAATTTTCAAATTTTTTAAAATCTAAACTAATAAAATCGCTATTTTATTAATAAGAATTAATAAAAAATTTTTAATTAAGAGGTTTAAAATGAAAGCATTAGGAATTGTTTTTCTTTATGATAGAGCTCAAGGCCCGCCGGATAAGGTGTCAAAAGAATTTAGCGATAGGTTTGCGGCAGTATCAGAGAATCTTGTTAAGGAAGGTTTGATTAATTTACCTGAACTTAAGGATGTCATGGATTTTGGAAGAATTTATTGGGGAGGTATTAAAGAGCGATTCGCTGAAATCTTAAAGGATGAGAATGCTATTGGAGGCATTTCAATACAGGTTTTTGAGAATCATTCGGGAATGAAAGCAGGTGATCAAGTAAAAAGCTTAATATATGACGGCTCTAAAACCCCTTGGGGATTTGATCTTGTTGTTAGCGTGATTTATAGTGATTCAGAATAATCCTATAATTTTTTTTAAATTATTCAATAAATTATCCATATTAGAAAACTTTAGGCTCACGGACTTTTTCTGATTTAATTTTTTTTCATGAGCTTTTTTATAATTAATCTTCTTTAGCAACCATAATGCTTTATAGAATTCTATTTTTTCGATGAATTCTCTATTAATCAAATTGTTATATATTTGCTCGTAGCCTTTATAAAAGGTTTTCTTTAATTCAGGTTCATTTAGCGGATCTATTGTGAGATTTTCGATTTTTACAAAATCAACGTGTCTTGCTCCTATTGCCCAATTATCGAAATCAATTAACCCGGTTATAAAAAATTCTGCTTGTTTTTCTTCCACAATTATATTTCTATCATAATAATTGCAGTGGATTAAGACAGGTTCGGTATCGGTCTCAATTAAAGCATCTTGTTGTTTAAAATAGTTTTCAATTTCATTTATTATATTAATTTTATTTTTTTTAGCGTCCTGTAATTCTTTTTCAATTTGTTCTTTTATTATTTCAATCCATTTAATTTTGAGATCTTTTCCGATATCTGTTATTTTTTTATAAAAACAATTAAATTGTATCTGGTGTAGTTTTGCAAGAATCTTTCCGATTTCAAAGAATAAATTTTGAATTTTTGATGTTTTTAAGTTTATTTCTTCTTTTTTATATCTATCTAAAATGTAATATAATGGTTTTCCCTTTAAGTACTTTTGAATTGTAAATGGATAAGGGATTAATTCTTTAGTTTCATCAAAATAAAGGAGATCGCCAACAGGAATTATTGGAGGTTTTTTATTATCGAAAATATAGTTTCCTTTTTTTTTCGTGGCAATTTTTTTAATTCTTTCATGTAAATCGGGTAAATCTTTATGAAATGTTTTATCTAAAAAGGGGAATAAAAACTTTTCTCTAATAAAATTATCTTCACCATTTTTTACTCTAACTCTTAAAACAATATCAGATTCTTCTGATTTGAATCTATAAATGATATATTTTTTACCCTCATAGGGACCTTTAATTTTATTTATTGAAGCAAGAGAGACTATTTCTTTAATTTCCAAAAATAGATTGTTAAAATCATAAATATTAAAAAGATGATCGCCAATGGGGTAATAATGAAGGATATAATTCATATTTTTTAAATAATTTACTGTTGCCGAAATTCTATCGAGTGTAATCTCATCTAGCGGTTTTTCAAATTCTGGCGCAACCATAAATATGTCTTGTAATGGACTTTTAATAATTTCTTTATATAATGTATAAAAGGCATACTTTAAACCTCTCTGCTGTTTGCCTGCTTCTTTTCGAAGGTCATATAATTTATTTCTAAAATCATTTAATTCTTCTTGTAGCCTCACTAAATCAAGAATTTCATTATGTAATGCTGCTTCATATAATTTTGAACATATATTTATTAAATTACCGACCGCCGGGACTATTCCCGCAAATTGTATTTTTTCTCCCGGAATTAATTGTAAGAAAATCGCTAAACGTTCTTCATTACCGCAATAAACGCCGAATTCTTCACTTAAATATCCTAAATATGCTTTATAAGTACTAATTTTTTCGGAAGTATCAATAATTCCAACCACATTTGAATAATTTAATAGCCAGCCAACGATATTTGGTTCTAAATAATTACCGCTAAACAAAGTAGGGTTATTTAATAAATAGACTTGATTTTTAACATGAAGAGAACTAAAAATAGATTCAAAAAATGATTTTAAATCCGCAATTTCTAACTTTTTAGAAAAAGGAGCCGTAAAAACAAAATCAATATTAGGAAATTTTTCACCTAATAGATTTACTTCATTTAAGATACGTTCAGAGTCATTTCCGTACACACCTACTAAAATCGGTAATTCATTTTTTGAAATTTTAGATACTAATTGAATATATTTTATCTTTTCCGAAATACTATTAACAAAATGGAGTCCTTCTCCTATATAATTGAATAAAAAGACAGAGTTTGCTCCATTAAGTATGATATGTCGAATTAATAAAGCATTTAACTCTTTATTAATTTCTGATTTATCATTAAAGAATGTAAGTGCGGGGACAATAACACCGTTTACAGGAGCGATAAATATCACCTAAAAAATCAATTTATCAAAATATATTTGAGCTATAAAAAAATGAATAATCCCTCATTTCCTTTTTCCTATTCTTATTTTGATATTATTAATTCGTTTTGATATTATATATAATATATTTTTTTACTTCAGATTTAAAAAGCGATTTTTATTCAAATTAACACGAACTTTATGAGAAATTAATAAATTTTAATTATAATAAAAAGAATCAAGAATTTTAGAGATTGGTTTTAGTTTTCTAAGAACTTATTATTTACGGTATTTAAATATAAAATAGAAAGCGATTACTCCAATAATTAGAAAAATTGTATAAATCCAAATTAAAAACCAATGAGCAAAAGTCATATTAATTGTAAATGACACAATATAGCCCAATATTACCAATATCGTATGAATTATAGCGAATAGCAAGGCAGGTCTGTTAATAATTGATTTTTTATCTTCTAAGCCGATTGGTTTTTTAATCGTTATAATAGTTGAGATTAAAAAGATAATTATACAAATTAAAGCGAGTGGAATTCCGATTGAAATTATTAAAGATTCACCAAGATTTTGTTGTTCGACTACGCCGGAGATTGCTCCAATTATCGCCCAACCTAAAGCAATCGTAATTGCTAAATTAATGCCAATTATTTTTTCCGCCTTCCTATATTTAGAATAAGGTTGTATTCTTATTAATGAAATTTTATCATCTTCAAAAGGACGATTATAAAGATAAAAACAAATAGCAATTGTAGCACCGCCAAAAAATCCAATTGACATCTCCCAGTTTTTCCACCAATCGAGCGGTAAATCAGAAAAACCTGAAAAGAGGTGCCAAAATGAAAATATTGAGAAAGCAAGACCAAATCCAATTCCCATAGTTAAAGCTAATGCTACATTTCGCCAATCTTTCCTTATAAATTCATAAACGAGGAATCCTAAATATAAACCTAATAATGCCATCGAACTTAGAGATGTTGATAAAGTTCTTTCACAATCAGAGCAAGTAGAATAATTTACATCATTATAAAGAGGATTAATTAAATCAGGTCTTAAATAAGTAATAATAAATCCAATTAGAGCACCAATAATTCCAAAAATTACTCTAAAAAACCAATCTTTTAATCTTAAAGGTTCCTTAGATCCGCACCAGCCGATAAAGATCCCCGTTAAGCCCCCCCAAGCTAAACCGCACTGAAAAAACCATAGATAACCGATTATTGGATTAATAGGAACATAATTATAAGGATAATTAATATAAAATTTGCCTGAAATCCACGATACGAATTGTCCGTAGCCATGAAGCCCGCCTATAGAAATTCCGAGAGTTATGGCAAGCACGATCCATCCAGAGCTATAAGGTCTCCTTTTGTTAATATTTGATTCATATGAGAGAAAATACCAGGCTAATGCCCATCCTATCCCGGCAAAAACACCACCTCCAGCACCTCCATATCCAGCAGAACCCCGTATTGCCCAGTAAAATGCCCCTAT
>CAZVTX010000326.1:0-4263 GCA_964629395.1 uncultured archaeon | reverse complement strand
AAAAATACCCCTTCTCTCTCTTAATTGTTAAATTATATTCTGAAGAAGAAAATCAAAAAATTTATGATTTAATTGATAAATATTTCTCCGATATTCCCAGATTAAACTCTGTGCGCTCCGTTAAAATATGTGAGAGCAGAAGAAATACCTTTAAATTAATTGAAGAGAAATGTAAGAAAATTAACATTCCTAAAACTTATTTTTCGATTAATAGCGCTTTAAAAGCAATTGATAATGGGACTCCTATAATAATAAAATTAGATACTCATAATATTAGAAATCTTTCGAAATATGATCGGATTATAGGTGTTGCTAAAACAAGGGAACAATTCTTAAATCTAATTAGAAAATATGATGTTCAAAACAATGTATTATTTTTTCAGGAATATTTAGGAAAGAGCGATATAATTTACAAAGTTTATGTTATTGATCAATATGTTCAAACAATTACTTCACAAGATCTTCTTAGGAAAAAGAATTTTACACCCTTAGAATTAATCCACATGAGGGTTTCAATAGATCACGACCTAAAAAGACATATTTTGATGTTAGGACGTAAATTTAATATGTCAATCTTTGGCGTAGATTATTTATTAAAAGATGGAATCCCTTATATCGTAGATGTCAATGATTTCCCGAGCTTTAGGAATATTCCCGAAGCTGTGAGTTTAATCTCAAATTATATTCATAGATTTCTGGAGGCAAGAATAAATCTTCCTAGAATTCCTAAGAAATTAAAGGCTAAAACATATATGATTTAAAAATAATAAGTAAAATAAATATAATTCTATTTTTATCTTTCTCTTTTGCCCTCTAAAAATTCCACTAATCTTTTTTTCGCTTCAATGTCATCTAATTGTTCCGGAGGATGTTTGCAAAAAAATGAGCAAGCAGAGTTTAATACTCCTCCAATACCTCTGTCTTTTCCAATTTTAGCGATTCTGATCATATCAAAGACTATTCCTGCTGAATTATTTCCATCCTGGACGAACATGGTAAGATCAATTCGAACTGGTGCACCCCCAAAAATTTTACCTTCTAATCTCATATATGCTTCTTTTTGATTATTTAGGAAGGGAATAAAATCAACCGCAGATATTTGGCATTCTATTGAATCTTTATTGGGCAAATTAGCAATAACTGCTTCTGTTTTTGATTGCCGTTTACCTTCCTCATATCTTAATTTACCATCAGGCATTGGTGTAAGCAAATTACAAAAATCTCCGCCACCGCCCCAATCTAACTGAATTGTCCTTTCTAATATAGCACCTCTCATCGGAAAAAGGTTTGCTAATGTTCTATGAATTATTGTCGCTCCAATTTGGGACTTTACATCATCTCCAATTAAAGGCAAATTTAATTCTTCGGCTTTTTTAATTAGCTCTTTATCTTTAGCGACATGCGACGGCATTCCATTAACTACACATGCTCCAGCGTCCAAAGCAGCATTTGCATAGAACTTAACTGCTTTATGAGCTCCTGTTGGCAAAAGAATCGCAACAACATCAACATTGCGTTTTTTTAGCTCTTCAACAATATTTGCTTCTTCTTGCTCCTTATCAACAGGTACAATATGTTTTATATTCGTATCTAAACCATCTAATATAGGACCTTTTATTACAGGTGCATTTAATTTTTCGGGTCGATATAAAACCATATTACAATTTGGCTCTACAAATATCGCCTCACTAAGGTCCTTTCCAATTTTATTTGCATTGACATCAATTCCGAGCACAAATTCAACGTCGTTTATACTATACTGCGTTATTTCTGGTAAAATACCTATAATTTTATCCGGATTTTTCTTATAATTTTCAACACCTTGTACCAACGCTGAAGCGACATCTCCGCACCCAACAATAGCGACTCGAATTTTATTCGCCATGATATTTATCATATAGATTTCTACTATTTAAATCTTCCAAAATATGAATTAGAGCTCTAAGGTCTTTATTATTTGAGAAAAAAACTTTTTTGGAAAAAATTTTTCAAAATATTAAAACATTAAATAAATATCAAATAATTGAATATATTTTTTCGAGCTAATACATCAATTAAAGAATTATTCTAATTTAATAATGAAGAAAAAGGTTCTTATTTCTGCTAAAAATCAACATGATATTATCGGCGGCGTAATCAATAAATTAAAGGATATACAAGATATTGAATTTATTTTTCATGATCCTACAAAAGATTTTCTTGATCTTGAAAATATTTCTGAGCTTTTCAATGGAATAGATTTATTAATTGTAAAAGTTGCTGGTGAATGTTCAGTAGATTTACTTCATTATGCAAAAACGTATGGCATTCCTACACTTCATGATATTGATACAGTGCTTTTATGTAAAAATAAGGTTGCTTTAGATCACGCTTTAAGAAAAATATTTCAGGAACATGAGAATGAATTGAATAATTTTAAATTACCTAAATCCTGGACTAATTCTGCTTTTGATATTGAAAAATTTAAGATATGGGCAGGTGATAAATTACCGATTGTAATAAAAAGTCATTATCAGCATGATAAATATAATAGATTTACTTTTTTAGCAAAAAATCTTGAGGAAATTGACTTTTTTTATGAAAAATATAAGAATCATCTTTATTATAATGTATATGTTCAAGAATTTGTTGAATGTGATGGCTTTGACCGAAAAATATATGTTATTGGAGATAAAATCTTCGGTATTATGCGTGAAAACCCTATTTATTTATTTTTACGGGAAAAACCCGATTCTATAGATGTTAATACAATAAAACGCTCAGAATTTAATCCCGATGAGAATATTCAATTATTGGCGAAAATTTTATCTAAAGAATTAAACCTTAAAATATTTGGTTTTGATTTAATTAAGGCAAACAAAGACGGGGCTTTATATTTGATTGATTTAAATGATTTTCCGGGTTTTAGAGGAATTAAAAATATAGAGAAAACTTTTATTGATTTTATAGTACAATATGTAAAAGAAGGCAATTATTAATAATATGATAATCAGAATTCGATAAAATTAGATTTTAATTAATATAAATTGAATCTTTTTAATCCTAATTTAAGGTATTTTATAATATCATCACGAGCTTTTCTAAATCCTTCAATTTCTTTCATTGAAGGATCTTCAATATCCCCTTTTAAACCTGCGAATTCCTTAATTGTAAATATATCCTTTTTCTCATTATTTAATAATTTCAAGACCTCTCTTTTATGTGCTTCAGTCATCGTGAGAATTAAATCAGCTTTTTTAATCATTTCGGGGTATTTTTTAACATCTAAAGAAATTGATGAATCAGATAATTTTACCCCGATCTCTTCCATAACAAGTTTCGCGTCCATAGAAATCATCATGCCATCTCGGGCATTTGAGGCTATTCCGCCATACTCTACTCTTACATCTAAATTCGCTTTTGAAAAAAAATCTTTTAAAAAATAACATGCCATAGGGCTTCTGGCAGTCCCTACACTGCATAAGACAAGAATCGATTTATAAGGAAAATTTTTATTCATATTTTAATAAAAGAAAAAAGCAAAAAAACAATTATGATTTAAAAGACGATAAATTTGCAAATTTTATTCCTTTACTTTCCATCGTCTCTAAAGCTTTTGATACATTTCCGGGAGGTAAATCTACACCTTTGGTTAATTCGGCAAGAAATATTACCTCAAAACCAAAAGATAAACCGTCCATTGCCGTTGCAAGGCAGCAATAATCGGTGGCTAAACCGCAAATGAAAATTCTTTTTATATTTAATGATTTAAGATATCCTGCTAAGCCGGTCTCTGTTTTTTTATCATTTTCAATAAATGCAGAATAACTATCAACTTTGGGATTCATTCCTTTCCTAATTATTACACATGCTGGAATTGTATTTAGATCTTTATGTAATTCAGCACCTTTAGTTCCTTGAACACAATGATCTGGCCATAATACGGGCCCTATTGCACCATCTTCAGAGGAGTATTCATCGCCGGGATTTTTGCCGGGATGATTACTGGCAAATGATAAATGTTCCTTTGGATGCCAATCTTGAGTTAAAACGATTTTTGCATTATTATTTTTGAAAATCTCTATGGCTTTATTTATATCATCTATAATCTGATCTCCTTCTTCTACTGCCAATGAGCCTCCAGGAATAAAATCATATTGCATATCTACGACAATAAGAGCATCGGATTTGTTTAAAATTATATCTTTTTCCATTTTAAGATCTTTTACGTTCATTTTAACCTATTTTATATAATTTTGTTAAATATTAATAAGAAAATGAAAA
>CAZVTX010000325.1:0-4280 GCA_964629395.1 uncultured archaeon | reverse complement strand
ATGATGCATATGATTCAATAGGCGGAATTTATTTTGAAAGAGATAATCTTGAAAAGGCATTAGAGTGGTTTAATAAGGGATTACAAAAGAATCCTAAAAGTGGGCTGCTGTTATTTTCAAAAGGTGCAACGTTAGGAAAAATTGGCGGTAATGCTAAAGAAGAATTAGAACTCTATCGGGAAGCAGTATTGTATTCCCCAAATAATTACAAAATATGGAATAATATTGGATTTGCACTCGAGGATTTAGGTCATAGCAACCAAGCAGAAAGAGCTTGGAGCATCTCTGATCAAATACGAGATGGAGCGAGAATACGGGATGAACGAGAAGTAAAAGAAATATTAGAGATTATAAAATATGGAGGATTGGATCCCGTTTATAAAGGAAAAGCCGCAAATAAAGCATTAGAGAGAGGTCAGAGCGCTAAAGAACCGGATGAGGCATTTAAATATTTTAATGAAGCACTTGAATTATATTCTTTAGTTGGAAATGAATTAGGGATGGCAAATTCATTAAAATATATTGCCGCAACATTAAGATGGATGAAACAATGGGAATTTTCTATTGATTATGAACAACAAGCGCTTAAAATTCATAAAAAAAATCAAATGGATATATTTATTGGAGAGGAATTTCATAATATAGGAGTAGCATATCAACAACTCGCAAAATTTAAAGAAGCTATTCCTTATTATATTAATTCAATAGAGACTCACGAAAATCTTAAGAATTTTCAAAAAAAATTTGATAGCATGCATAATTTAGCTATATGTTATATTCAGGTAAAAGAATTTGATAAAGCGATTGAATTACTTGAAGATTGCTTGAAAAACGATATCGAAAGAGGATATAAAGATAATCAAATTTTAGATTATAGAAAACTCGGAGAAATTTATTTAGCTAAAAATGAGAACGATAAAGCATTAGAAAATTTTGAAAATGCTTTAAAATTATTGGATAGTTTAGGTAATAAAAAAGAATTTGAAAAAGTCGTAAAAATTATTGAAAAAATTAAAATCGATAAAAATATAATTTAATAGTATTTTATTCTTCTTTTCTTAATTCCCGCCTTAAAATTTTACCGACTATACTTTTAGGTAATTCGGGAACGATTTCAATCATCCTCGGATATTTATATGGACTAATATTTTGTTTGCACCATTCAAGAAGATCTTGCTCCGTAATTTTTCCTACATATTCGGGCTTTAATGAGACAAATGCTTTAATATTTTGTCCTACATCTGGATCCGGGACTCCTATTACGCCCACTTCATTAATTGCCTCGTGCATGTACATTAAGTCTTCTACTTCCCTCGGAAAAACCGAATGTCCTTTATATTTAATCATATCTCTTTTTCTGTCTTTAATACGTAAATAACCATCCTTATCGATACAACCAATATCAGCAGTATAATAAAATATATCTCCATATTCATCTTTTCTTAAGGCCGCTTTAGTTTCTTCTGGTTTTCCAAGATATCCTAGCATTACTTGAGGTCCACAAGCACAAATTTCACCAATATATTTAATTTCTTCAGTGCCGCATTGAGTACAATCTTCTTTCTTACAAGGGGGTAAAATCTCATTTCCGGTTTCAAGGTCCACAATTTTTATATATGTATCGGAAACAGGAAAGCCTACCGTGTTTTCTTTATATTTTGAAAAATCGAAAGGTGATGCAGTTAACAGAGGGCTTGTCTCACTCATACCATAACCTTCTACAATCGTGCTCCCTGTTATATCTTCAAATTTTTGTTTAACCTCAAGCGGCAAGGGAGAGGCTCCACTCAGACATGCAACTAAAGATTTTAACTTTCCTTTATATTTCGCGGATTTAGGATTTAAATTGATCTTATTCCATAATGTAGGAACACCAGGAATAAAAACAGCATTTTCTTGTTTCATTAGTTTTAAGATTTTGGATAAATCTGTGGGGGGTTGTGCAAATAATACCATCTCATATCCATTTGACACAGCAATATTCATTCCTATAGATAATGCAAATAAATGTGCTAATGGTAATACAATTATTGTTGAACCTTTTCCTAATGTTTTTTCTAGTTCGGGTCTTTGTGTTCTGGACCATGTATTTCCTTGAACAGCATTTACTATGAGATTATAATGAGAAAGCATAACACCCTTAGGAATACCTGTAGTTCCACCCGTATATATTAGGACAGCAACATCATTTATTACATCTATATTTGGTTTCTCAGGTTTTTTCCCACTTCCCTTTTGAATAATATCTTGAAATTTATATACAGGTAAATCACCTATTTTTTCTGGCCATTTTTTAACATAAGGAACTTTTTTTAATATTTTTCCTAATTTTGCTTTAAATGGGGGTAAATATTCGGCAACTTCAGTTAAAATTATATTTTCTAATGATGGCATTTTATTCAAATCATTACCTTTTAAATGTTCCTCATACAATACATCCAGAATAATTAATGATTTAGCTTTTGAATCATTTATTTGATGGACGATCTCAACAAAACGATGTAAAGGAATGATTGGATTAGCAATTGCTCCTAATCTACAGATTGCATAAAAAACTATTACAAATTGTGGTATATTTGGAAGATCTATTGCCACTACATCTCCTTTTTTAATTCCGAGTTGACTAAGTCCGTAAGCAAATTGATCGCAAACCTCATCTAATTCTTTATACGTCATTCTAAAACCTTCAAAATAAATTGCATTGGAATCTGGATAAGTATTAGCGGTCTGTTTTAAAAAATCTCCTAATGAAATTTTTGGATATTCCAAATGACGTGGGGTTTGAGGCGGATAATTCTTATCGATTCCATAAAATTTGAATAATTCCTCTTTATTCATGGATTTAACACACTTCAAAATTTTTTCTTTGAAATTTATTCTCTTAATAATTATTCTTTCTTTTATATAAAATATTAACGATATTAGGCGACTTTATAAAATCAAAATAATAAAAAATGAGTATTAAATAAAAAAATGAAAGAATTATTCATTTTTCCGTAATTCTCGTCTCAATATTTTACCTATAAGATTTTTAGGTAATTCGGGAACAAATTCTATTAATCTTGGATATTTATATGGACTAATATTTTCTTTACACCATTGGAGGATTTCCTCTTCAGTGACTTTTCCAACATATTCAGGCTTTAATGAAACAAAAGCTTTAATATTTTGACCAACTTCAGGATCGGGAACTCCAATCACTCCAACTTCATTTATTGCCTCATGCATATACATTAGATCTTCGACTTCTCTCGGAAAAACGGAATGACCCTTATATTTTATCATATCTCTCTTTCGATCTTTTATCCGTAAATAACCATCCTTGTCTATACATCCAATATCACTTGTATAGTAAAATGGGACTCCATTTTCATCTTCTCTTATTGCATATTTAGTTTCTTCTGGTTTTCCTAAATAACCAAGCATTACCTGAGGACCTGTTCCGCATATTTCGCCTATATATGCCATCTCTTCAATTCCACAATTATCACAATTTTCATTTGGACAAGGCGGGAGAATCTTTTTACCTTCTTCGGCATCCACAATTTTAATATAAGTATCTGGTAATGGAAATCCAACGGTTCCAATTTTAAAATTTCTAAATGGATTTATCGCTAATACGGGAGAACATTCAGACATCCCGTATCCTTCAACGATTAAAGCTCCCGTAATATCCTCGAATTCCTGCTTAACCTCAAGAGGCAATGGAGATGCAGCACTAATACAACAAATAAGTGATTTTAATTTCCCTTTATATTTTTTCGAATCAGGATCAGAATTTATCTTAATCCATAAGGTTGGAACCCCTGGAAAGAAGGTAGCTTCTTCCTTTAAACATACTTTTAGGATTTTTGAAAATTTTTCTGGAGGGCGGGGAAATAAAATCATTTTATATCCAAGTAAAATTCCTGTTGTCATACCGATGTTTCCATATGAATGGGCTAATGGAATAACCAATGTCATACCTCCCTTACCTATAGTTTCTCTTAGTTCTGGTAATTGATTTAATGCTGCTTCCTTAACCTGTTGCGCATTTGCAATTAAATTATAATGACTGAGCATACAACCTTTAGGAACACCCGTAGTTCCACCCGTATAAATTAAAATTGCGGGATCTTTCTTTAAATCCACATTTATTTCGGGAATATTAATCGGGATACCACTCTCTATAACATCCTGAAATCTCTTGAATTCTATATTCCCTATTTTTTTGGGCCATTCCTTCATCATTGGTATTTTTCCTAACAATTTTCCTAATTTTGCTCTAGCTTTTGGCAGAT
>CAZVTX010000324.1:0-4281 GCA_964629395.1 uncultured archaeon | reverse complement strand
TTACCTCATCTACAAGTATAAATTCTCCGTTTTCTTTTAATATTCGATGTATTTGTTTAATGCAAAATTCACGTTCCTTCTCGTAAAATTCACTAAAAGATAAAATTGCAATTATCTTATCAAAGATTTCATTTTCAAAAGCATTATCTAATTCTACAACAGGCATTTTAATAATTTTTATTTTTTCCGTTAATTCCTCATTTCTAATTCTTTCGGAAGCAACTTTCAACATCTTTTCGGAAATATCTATACCTATAACATCTGCACCTTTTTTTGCCGCTAAAACTGCGAAAGTCCCGGTTCCCATTCCTATATCCAATAATTTATCTTCGGATTTGATGTAATTATCAACAATAAACTGTTTTATCTTAGGTAATTTTCCTAACGTTAATAATTTTATTCCTTTATCGTATTTCTCCGCTTTTTTCTCCAATGATTTCATATATACATATGACATAAACAATAATCGCCTTTGTTAAAAAAATATTGATTCATTGGAAAATATCTAAAAAATAATATTTTCTAAACTATTTTTGGGATAAATTATTAAAAATAAATAATCCTAATTATAATCCCTATGAATAATTTTATATTAGAAATTATAATATTTATATATTAATTAGATTACAAATATTTAGAGTTATTTTTTCATTATGAGCAAAAAATATGAACATAGGATTGACTCATTAAAAGAACATAAAGAAGAAAAAGGGAAAGGACATTACAGACATAAAAAAAATTCAAGATCTGGTAAACGAAACTTAAAGAGTCAACGGAGAGCCTACAACGATTTTCATAAGAAATTAGAAAAAAGTAAAAAAATTTGGTAATTTTTTCTTTAAAAAAATTTTAAATCCTATTATTTGGAATTTCAACACTATAACTTCCAACGCTGACATCTTTCCTCATCTTCATCATACTGATTCCCACGCCGTAGACATTAATTCTTTTATTTGGTTTAATTTTTATAAAAACGGCTTCTTCTTGATCCTCTAAATTTGCTAATTGTTCAAAGTTCATTCTAAGAATTTTTTTACCCCCCATAAAAGCTTCGATTGCTTCAGAATTGTCTATTGGTAGAATTTCACCAATTCCTTGAAATTGGATACAAGAAGCAGGGACAAATCTTAAAATATGATGGGGGAATGGTATGACAAATGCAACATTAGGATTATTCTGGACATTTTGCACTTTTTTATATTTTTTCACTGTAAGGATATATAAGCAAAATTTTTTCTTTGGAGGTGAAACTGCATATAAAATTCCAGTCGAATGAGGTTTTCCTTCCTTTGTAATACTTGTAAAAATTCCGAACGTTTTTTCTCTTATTTTTTTTTCTATAAAATCGAATTTAGGAGTCTTAATTTTCATTTTCATCAAATTTTTAGTTAATACTAAATAAATATCCATAAATAAATTTAAATTTGATATACAATGGAAGAAAAAGACGATTCTAAGGTTATTAGGTTAGCTCATGGAGCTGGAGGAGTATTACAAGGAGAATTGATTGATTTTATTATTAAAAATATTGTTCTTAGAAAAATTAAAAACGGAATAGGAGTAGATGAATTAGACGATGGTGCAACAATTCCGCTTGATAATTACGGCAAGGAAATTGTCATTACTGCTGATGGCCATACGATTACACCTCTTTTCTTTCCCGGTGGCGATTTAGGTATTTTAAGTGTTTGCGGAACGGTGAACGATTTATTAATGATGGGAGCTGACCCAATTGCGTTAACATCAATAATTATTATCGAGGAAGGTTTTAGATTTGATATCTTAGGCAAAATTATTGAATCATTTAATAGAACTGCTGAAAAAGCGAATATCGCTATAATTGCGGGAGATACAAAAGTTATGCCCCGAGGCACTTTAAATGAGATGATTATGGCAACAACGGGCATCGGGATAAAAGATAAATCATTTAAAATTCAAGATAATAATTTGAAGCCAGGTGATAAAATCATTATTACGGGAACAATTGGAGATCATGGAGCCGCTTTATTAGCAGCAAGAGAAAAATTTAATATATCTACTGATTTAAAGTCTGATGTGGGACTTTTAACGGATATAATTTCAAATATTAAAACAGAAATAAAGCATAATAGAATTCATGCTATGAAAGACCCTACACGTGGAGGTATTGCTGCAGCATTAAATGAATGGGCAAAAAAATCATCCGTTAGCATCATAATTGAAGAAGATAAAGTGCCTATTAAAAGACAAGTTAAAGCGGTATGCGATATGCTCGGATTAGATCCATATAATATTGCATGTGAAGGTAGGGCATTAATATCTGTCGAACCTAATTATGCAGAAATAATATTAGAAAAGATTAAGAAAACAGATCTCGGAAAAGATGCTGAAATAATCGGAGAAGTAAAAAAGGAAAATATAGGACAAGTACTATTGAAAACAATCGTAGGGGGTACCCGATTTATAGATATGCCGATTGGCGAACCAATTCCGCGAATTTGTTAATTTTTAATTATAATTTGAATTGAAATAAGATGAGTTTTACGAATTTAGAATTATTGAAGAATAAGGATTTTACTGTGCGAATTATTAAAGCCATTAATAGACTTTTTAAAGATTTAAATAGACCGATTAAATTTATGCACGTTTGCGGGACTCATGAGCATACAATATCAAAATATGGTTTAAGAGCTTTACTTCCTAAGAATTTGGAGATTGTATCAGGTCCAGGTTGTCCAGTTTGTGTATGCCCTGCGGCGGATATTGATAAAGCAATAGAGCTTGGAAAAAGGGAAGATACAATTATAACGACTTTTGGAGATATGATTCGAGTCCCCGCAACAAATATATCTTTAGCGGAACTAAAGGCTAAGGGTGCCGATGTTAGGATTGTTTATAGCCCTCATGATGCTGTTAAAATTGCAAAAGAGAATCCCAATAAGGAAGTTATTTTCTTTGCTATAGGATTTGAAACTACAGTTCCTACGGTTGGTTTTGAAATATTAAATAATCCTCCTAAAAATTTTTCGGTAATATGTGCTCATAAACTTATTCCAGCATCATTAGAACTTTTAATCAGTCAATCACAATTAAACATAGATGGTTTTATTTCTCCAGGACACGTAGCTACAATTATAGGCTTGAAACCTTTTAAATTGTTTTCTGATGCTTATAGAGTTCCAAATGTAATTGCAGGATTTGAACCTAATGATGTATTACTAGCGATATTAATGTTATTAAAACAATTAAAAGATAAAAAATTTGAAACTTTAAATGAATATAATAGAGTTGTTAAACCAGAAGGCAACAAAGTCGCACAAAAAATTATAGACGAAGTTTTTGAAAGGATAAATTCACCTTGGCGTGGGATAGGAAGGATACTTGATGGTGGATTGGCAATAAAAGAAAAATATAGCCGATTTGATGCGGATAAAAAATTTGATATAAAAATTAAGAAATCAACAGATATACCCCCAGGTTGCTCATGCCATCTGGTTATGGTGGGAAAAATTTATCCATATGAATGTAAATTATTCCGAAAGTCATGTACACCGTTGAATCCTATAGGTCCATGTATGGTATCTCAAGAAGGCACTTGTAGTATTTATTATAAATATTATAAGGATTAAATTTATGTCAAAATTTTTTTGAAAGACTTTTTTTTTTAGAAAAAAATATATTAATTATGAATAATTATTCTTTTTGAATTGAATAATAATTCATAAAAAAACGTACTTCAAAAAAACGATTTCTGCCATCTAAATGTATGTTTTCTTGCATTTTTATTATTAATCATAAATTCCGATAACTATTATCGATAAAATGGATTTTTTAAAATGATAATTAGTAATAGTTTTTTAATAAAACCTCTTATTATAACATACTATCATTTCTTCCTATCGCAAACAAAATATTTCTCAAATAGGAAGGAATAATGAGTAATTAAAATTAAATACAAAATAAAAAGAAAAAAAAAGAATTGATGTAAAATGCCAGTAAAAGTAGCTTTTATGCAATGTTCCGATTGCTGGGGTTGCCATCAAAGCCTATTGAATGCTCATTTAGGCTTATTAAACGTGCTCCCAGCATTAGACATAGTATATTGGCCAGCTGTCGTTGATTTCAAACTTGATTCATTGAAAGAAAGACCTGATGGTGATGTCCTTGTTGGATTTATTGAAGGTAGTTTAAGAACTAATGAAGATGTCGAGAATGCAAAATTAATGAGAAAGAAATGCCAATTAATTATCGCTTTCGGTACATGTGCTTGCCATGGAAATGTTCACGGATTAGCAAATCAAT
>CAZVTX010000323.1:0-4282 GCA_964629395.1 uncultured archaeon | reverse complement strand
AATCCAATTGGAATAAGAGCTTTAATCGGGAAAAATTTTATTGATAAATTCAATTTAATCTTTTTAGGGAATGAAAAAATATTTTGTTTTCAATACTTATAGAGATAAAAGAATAATTACTATTATTCAATAATTTATCTCTATTCGATTTATTCTTAATATAATACAGAGATACAATCGTAATAGCGATAATTCCGACAATTATTGAAAGATATATTAAAATATCTGTGGGAGGGATATTATAATCTTCATTATAAGGATAATTTCCATGATAATTCTCATTTGTTTCCGTAAAATAATTATTTAAAATGAATTGCTCCACAGTTTCTCCAATTATTTTAAGGCTTTTTTGAGAAATATGTTCAATAGTATCTTGAGTCGTATGATGATAAGGCCAATTGGGATTATTCCAGAAATTTATTATTAAATCCGCTGAAGGGATACCAAAATCGATAAAAGGTTTATGGTCATCTATAACACTATGGCTAATTGGTAGCGATGGAAAAGCATCATTATATCCTAATTGCCTTCCAACCTCAAAGATCTCATTCAATAAAGAAGAAGTAGAATATTGTTCATTAATGAGCTCCAAATTAGGAGCCCCAATCATGTCTAAAAGAATCATTAAATCAAATTTTTCTTCGGATTTATCGTAAAATGATTCGATATCTTCTACAAATTTAGTAGAACCTTCAATCCAGTCCCAATTATCAATTCCATAGTCTACATCATAACCTTGATCTTCCGCATCAAAAAAAATAAACCATAACTGGCAATCTAGATTATTTTTCCTCTTAAATAATACACGTGCGAGTTCTAATAATACTGCACAGCCGGATGCGCCATCATTAGCCCCTGGAACCGGATCATTCGGATTATCATTATCTTTAGTCGCTCTTGCCCGTGTATCGTAATGAGCTCCTAAAATAACAATATTTTTTTTCTCTTCATTTAATTTAAAAAGTAAATTTTGACAATTAGTTCCTTGAATTGTAAAATTATGAATTATTACGCTAAAATCAGATGAGATATTCTTAAAGCTGTTAATAAAATATTGAGAGCATTTTTCCCTTTCTGTTGTTCCGGGGATTCTATTACCAATGCTTAATTGGTCTTCAACATAATCATATGCATTATTGTCATTAAAATAAAGATCAACATCTATATTCTGGCTAACAGGATTAAGATTGAATATTATAAGAAATACCGTAATGATGATACCCGATCCGATAAAAGGAATTATTAACTGCTTCCTAATGAACACCCACCAATATGTCAGATACTAAAAATAAAGCTTCAATATATTTTCTATTTCTTATATATTTTCTAATAATATTAAGGTTTTTATCATATTGTCGAATATAATATTTATGAGCGTACCAAAAATAGAACCCGTTAAATGGGAAGATTATGAGATTGGCGATTCCGCATCACATTCAAAAACTATAACGGAAACTGATGTTGTTTTATTTGCGGGAATTTCTGGGGATTTTAATCCATTGCATGTAAATAAACAGTATGCCGAAACCACGCAATTCGGTCAAAGGGTTGTTCATGGTGTTATCAGTGTGTCATTAATTTCGGCGGTTCTCGGTTATAAATTGTTTGGAGCAGGAATACTTTATGGTTCGCAGACGGTTCGATTTAAAAAACCGGTATTTATCGGAGACACTTTAACTGCCGTAGCAACCGTAAAAAATAAATATACCAAAAAGGAAGGAAAATTAAAATTTATCGATGTTGATACAAAAGTTTATAATCAGAACGGCGATATCGTTACCGATGGCGAAGCAGTTATAATCTTTACTTAAAAGATTATTTTATTTTTATTTTTTTATGAATAGGAATGGTTTAAATTATAATAAAATAAAAATAACAAAAAAAAGATAAAATTATTTATTTTCGGCTTTTTCTAATAATTCTTTAATCTTATCAATCGTGGTGGGATCCTCAATTGTACTTAAATCTCCAGGTGGCTTTCCTTCAGCAAGATTTTTTAAAGCACGTCTTATAATTTTACCGGACCGGGTCTTAGGGAGTGCTTGCACAAAATAAACATCTTTAGGGGTTGCAACAGGTCCAATCTTTTCACGAACTAATTGTTTCATTTCATTCGCTAATGCATCATCTCCCGTAAATCCTTCTTTTAATACGATATAAACTAATGGTACTTCGCCTTTAACTTGATCTGCTACTCCTACAACTGCTACTTCAGCTACTTTAGGATGCGAAGAAATTGCCGCTTCCATTTCACCTGTGCCTAATCGATGTCCTGCTACCTTAATCACCTCATCAGCACGTCCTAATACAAAGAAATATCCATCCTCATCTTCAATAGCATAATCTCCTGTTGCATAATAGTTCTTATTCGGGAATACTTTATAGTAAGAATTGATATATCGCTCATCATTTTTATAGACCGTTAACAAGACTCCCGGAGGCGTGGGAGGAATAGCGACTAAATAACCTTTAGTTCCTTTTGGAACCTCATTACCATCGGCATCAACAACAAGTAGATTCCAACCCCAAGCGGGTTTTGTAGGACTTCCCGGCTTTATCTTAAGAGGTGTAATACCATAAGGATTTGCTAAAATCGGCCAACCCGTTTCAGTTTGCCAATAATTATCTATAATTGCAATATTTCCCCCTAATACATCATTCATCCATTCATAAGTTGGCTTATCTAAAGGTTCTCCTGCAAGGTAAATGCATTTTAATGAGCTTAGATCATTTTCTTTTATATATTTCTCATCGTACTTTCTTAGGATACGAAAAGCTGTAGGGGCAGAAAAAACTGTATTTACCTTGTATTTCTCAATAATTTTAAACCAAACACTAGGATCCGGATAAATCGGTGTTCCCTCATAAATAACCGAACTGCAACCTTTAAATAGAGGTGCATAAATGATGTATGAATGTCCAACGACCCAACCAATGTCGCTGGTTGCGAAAAATACTTCACCCTCATCAGTATTGAAAATTGATTTCATTGAATGATACAGAGCAACCAAATGGCCTCCTGTGTCTCTCACGACACCTTTAGGCATCCCTGTTGTACCGCTTGTATATAAAATATAAGATGGTTCTGTACTTTCTAATTGTTCAGGCTCTACAAATGTATCATCCGATTTTTTTGACATTAGATCGTCCCAATAAAGGTCTCTTCCCTCTTTCATTGTATGCTCTACTAAACCCCTATTAACCACGACCACATGCGGTACCTTATATTTAATACTATCCAAAGTTTTATCTACAATAGCCGATTTTAAATCTACTTTCTTACCTGCTCTTACACCTCCATCTGCACAAATTAATACCTGAGGCTCAGAATCTTCTATCCTTACTGATAATGATTGAACAGAAAACCCGGCAAATACCACCGAATGAATTGCCCCTATCCTAACGCAAGCAAGCATAGCAATTGCAGCTTGAGGTATCATTGGAAGATAAATTACAACTCTATCTCCCTTTTTAACTCCGAGATCTTTTAATACCGAAGCAAATTTATTAACTTCCTTGAATAATTCTCCATAAGTTATTGTTTTATCTTCACCCGTTTCAGAAACCCAAAAATAAGCCGGTCTATCAGGGACTTTTTCAGCCCATCTATCTACAGCATTATAACATGTGTTTGTTATCCCTCCTACAAACCATTTATAAAAAGGAGGGTTGGAATCGTCTAAAATTTTATCCCATTTTTTATACCAAAAAATATTCTCGGCAATAGGACCCCAAAATTTTTCCGGATCCTCAATCGATAAACGGTGTAATTCCTCATATTTCTTCAGATTTTCTTCGTGGCTCATTTTTAATCATATCCTTTTAATTTTTTGAGATTCTTTTTAACTAATCGGTGATAATTTATAATTTTTTATAATTAATAATTAAAATATATAAAGGACTTTTCCTTTTTTGTATTTTTGTATATATTTCTCTAAAACCAAAAATATATTCCGAATTACTAGAAAACAATATTTAAAAATAATTTAATAATGAATGCTAATTTTTGACATATTTTAATTTAAAATTGGGGATCTGATCTCTAAAACGGCGATATTTCTTAGTATCTTTTGTTTTTTCATAAAATAAAATTGCGTTTTGCGGACAATTATTAAAACATCGTAAACAAAAAATACAATCTGAGCCATATGTAATCTTTTCTTTATCTTCAGACTTCTCTAGTTTCAAATTCTTAACGGGACAAAATTTTATACACAGACCGCACAGCTTACAATGTTCTTCATCAATGATAAAATGTTTACGAAATGAATTCTTGGTTAGC
>CAZVTX010000322.1:0-4310 GCA_964629395.1 uncultured archaeon | reverse complement strand
TCGTCAATCAAGTGGAGCACGTGCCGCTTCTGGAGCACCGATATCACCTTTATATCATCATCATTTCCGGTTCCCACAAAGCCCGAATAATAACTTGCCAGATCGGAGAATATCCCGGTTAATTCTTCTATGCGAAATTTTTTGGGTAATAGCGGGTCTAACCTGCGGCGCCACCCGACCAGCGTATTTCTAACCCAGCCGGCATCAACCTTCCATTTTTTGGAAAGATATTTCCTAAAATGGTTCGGGACCGAATAAAAGCTCAGCAAAACGGGAAGTACATCGTAAAAATCGCCAGACAGAAGGCTGCTCACGTCCTCGACCTTATCTTTAAGGTCGGCGAATGCAATGAGCACATTTTCAAGGATGTAATATGCCGTCTCATCAATATTTCCGCCGTGCCCCGTTAGCCTCGAAATTTCACGCCGGGAACGTTTATTAAGGTTTGGCAAGTGCTTGATGGCATCAAGGATTATCGAATTTATGTGGGCACCGATTAACTTTAAACTTGAAGCGGCTAAATATTGGTAATTCCGCAATGATATATCCATTGGCGTAGGAGAAATGAATTTGCGGACTCCTTTTTCATGTTTTACAAATTTAGGAACGGCTTTATTCGTGAATGAATTGAAATCAAAAGCACCCGAATTTTTCAGCAACTTTTTCAGCCGCAAATCATTATCGGCAAGGCTTCGCTCCAGATAAACTTTCGGGCGCCCGGCGTATTTATTAAAGATCTCCCTGTATTTATCCGCCACGGAGGATTTAGCCTTGGGAAACCCCGAAAATTTCGCATTCGGATTCCTCAATAGGTATTTGATGACCTCACGCTCCATGATAAGGGCATTCTGCTCCGAAAGGAGCGTATCGGGCACACGAAAACCAACCTTGTAAGTTGCAATTTCATGACCCTTGCCGATATAAAGCGAATCAAAATCATCCCCGGAAATCAAATTTATTTTGACCATCCTAAAACGGGGCGGCTCGGGCAGAGAAACGTGCGTGCACCAATCATCGCTGCAGTAGAGTGCCTCCTTCTCTCCGTCGGAATCCTCGCGTATAAGAATATATTCCATGGGCGATTTTAGTTATAATTATTCAATTATGATAAAAATTATTTTTTAATTTATATTAGATTTAAGTATTTATAAGTATTCGTTTCTAATAATGAATTCCATTATTTGAATAAATTGTTTAAATAATAGGATCTCTAATACTTATAAATACTTAAGAAAATCTTTTTTCTTTATCACTATTATAACATCAAAAATCTGATATAAAAAGGACTAAAAATTTCAATCGCAATCGGAAGAAATTTCGTGAAATATTTTTATAATTCTTATCGGCTGCTTTTAGAATTAAATTAATATCTTTTTTTAAAATATAGTGTATATTTAATAAGAATAGAAAAAATAAAGTAAAAATTAGTAAATTATAAAAATTTCCGAAAATAATTTAAAGATGTTTTTAAAATTCTTTACAATCATGTTGAAAAGCATGTTAATTTATTTAATATTAATTATAATGTAAATTACGTTTATATTCCCCGTTATCCCAGTTTTATCCTTACTTGCAAACATCGAAAACCTGATATAATTAGGCTTTCTTTACGAATGATGCGTTTATTTCGAATTTATTATCCCTTATCCTTATCCAGTATAATTTTAATATTCTTGAAGATACTTTTTATAAGCAGCCGTTCCAGCTTGTTCCTGCAAGCGGGTAAACGCCCGCTTTTCAGCCATTCACCGAAACTTTCCTTGAAATTCTCAAAAGTCGCCGTTTTCGGATTAGCGGATAAACCCTCTTTATTTAAATTATAATATTTTTTTAACATGTTGAGATCAAAAGATAAAATTGGTTCGGGAATGCCCTCCGAAATTTCTTTAATTTTATCTTTAACCATTTCCTTTATTTCTTTTAGTTGAGCCCGTATTTTAGGCGGAAAAACATCGGAAGCTGACTCCAATTTTTTTATTAATAATAATATTTTTTGATTTAAAGGCTTTAAAAACTCATTAAATTTCCGATAAGCATAAAAAAATCGGATTTCTTCAAAAAATTCGAGGATTTTATTGACTATTTCCGGTTTTCCTAATGCAGAAATGTTTAAATCATCAAGTTTATTCAGAGATCTTTCAAGAATTAGTTTGACCAGGGCTTTTCTTATCTTTTGCTTGAATTTTTTATCCGTTATATTTAAAAGCGGTCTCCCCTCGGTTTTAGTTTTCTCTACTCTCGAAACTATTGCACCTATGTGCAATGGAATGGAATAATGCGATACTTTCAACTCATCAAGCGTATATATTTGTCTTATAGGAATATCGGTATTTTTATTAATTGCCAAAATAAACATGATAAAGACCGAGGTTGAGAAAATGTCGTGCGATACGATAAATCTGGTAAAGATATCCCTTATTAATCTGTATGATAGGTTCCTAATAGCCTCAATTTCACCCTTGAATTCAAATTTATTCTTAAATACGGATGATAGATACTTAAGGTCTTCTGCACATTCAAACAAAAAAATTATATCACCCGTAAACTTTATCAAATTATCAGGTGTAGTGTCATCCATATCGGTTTTTTTCAAAAAATCGGAAATAAATACATCCCTTTCGGTAGAGACCAGAGGATTTGCCGGGAAATGCCGCGAAAAAGCCGTGAACATCCCGAGGTTAATTGCAATCATCGGATAAATCTCATTATCCTTAAAATTAAATTTCTTTTTGAATAACGGATAATTGGTTTTTATAATTGAGCAATAATATAGCATTTCTTTTATAATATAGGAATTTATATTTTCCTGGCTTCGGAGTCTCAATTTACATAAGAGTTTGCGGAATTTTTCCGTTTCCGATGCATTTAATAGTTTTAAACCTCTCGTCCTGTAATCTTCGAAGAATAATTCTCGTCCTTTTTCATATTGTTTTATAATCTCATCATTAATAAAATTGAAATTATACGGGATTTTTAATTCCTGATCACGGGATATTATAAATCCCCCATTATCGAAAATCTTAACCTTTACGGGCATGATTGGATAAGTTCTTTTATACAGGGAGACATAATCGAGCGGGAAATCCAAATTTTCCGTGATTGATTTCAAATATACGATGTATTTGTCATATTTTTCAAATTTTTCGGCATCCGATTCATTAATTTTTTTTATAAATTGTAGAAAATCCTCAATATACCGAAAATAGCGATCACGTCCCGAAACGGCAATTTTTTTAATATTTTCTATATCCTTTTTGGAAAGCCCGAGATTTTCCCTTAAAAATTTACGGTAAAGATCTTCGTTTAATATAAAGGAGAGGCGGGTCATATTTTTAAATTTTAATATAATTACGGTTTTCTCGGCACTTGCGTAAAATTCTCCGTATAATTTCCTCGATATACTCATGAATAATCTTTTTTTTGAGCTAATGTTAGACTCTGAAACTTTTTTTATATATTCTCGCCTTAATTCCTTCAGGATATCTCGGTCGGGGGTAAGATATAAATCATAAATGTTAACAGCATTATCGGAGTGATTCGGCATCAATGAATATAATTTCAAGATACCGTATTCTTTCTTAATTGATTCACGGGGTAGAATCTCCAATAAAAATAAAAGTCCATTTTTAAGAAGATATATCTTTTCGCTCAGTTTATTCATATTTAATTTTAAATTTAGAAATAAAAGATTTATAAACCAATAACTAAATGTTTAATAAAATATTTTGAATGCTAAAACATTCTTGTAGTGCCTAATTCTTAAAGTATAATTTGTAAATTTTTATTTTCTTTACTCGTTTTAAATAATAATATTTTTAAAAATATTTTTTTGTATTTATAAAGCTTCGGTTTTATTAAATCATGATGAAAATATTTTAAACATTAAAGCAATTCTTTATAGTCTACTATAATATATTCATTAATAACACGCCAATTTGCCCAATTATGCCAGAAAGAATAGCGGACACCTCTCCCCATCCTTTTTTTCAAATTCTGGTAATAATACGCCTATCATATCGCCTATAAAGCTCAACCCTCTTGAACGACGGCTTTAGGATGCCCCTCTTGTCCCAGCGCCTCAGTGTCTTGGTGCAAACGCCCAGCACTCCCGCCGCCTCGCCGATGCTCAAAAATCCCGCTGACCCCATGCTTCCCGGCCGTTTTACCTAAACCTAAAACCTTTTCAAATATAAATGTTTATGTTATAAACGTATTAATGTCCAAGTTTTTCCAAATTTTTAATTGCTACCAATGACGGTGTGAAAATGGACATTATGAAAAAGCGTGCCACCAGCCAAGGATATTACATG
>CAZVTX010000321.1:0-4325 GCA_964629395.1 uncultured archaeon | reverse complement strand
GTGCTGATGGAGTAGGTGGTATTGATGATGATGGAACAGAAATTTGTTGTTGAGGTGGAGATGTTTCAAGTTGGGGTGCTTGTTGAGGTTGCTGAACTGGAGATGCTATACTTGTAGATGGAATTTGTTTGGAAGGCTCCGGAGTTGTTATAACGGGTTCTGAAGGAGGTTGGATCGGAGTAGAAGGGGTCTCAGCTATTGCGGATGTTGTTGGAGTAGAAGGCTGAACAGTTTCGGTAGCTGATATTTGAGTAGTAGGGGATGTTTGAATTGCTTCAGAAGGCAATTCTGGTTGAGATGTACTTATTGCTTCTGGGACCTCCACTTTGGCAGAAGTAGCTACAGTAGGCTGAATTTCTTTCTGAGGTTGAGCTACTTGAGTTTCCTTTACCTCGGTTTTAGAAGGCTCCTTAGGTTTACTCAGGATTTCTTCTACTGTTGGTAATTCGGAAATATCTCCAAGTTCTTTTAAATCATCTTTAGCTTTATCGGATGCAGTCTCAATAGCGGGAGCATTCAATAATGCCGCAAGATCTTCTGCTCCTTCAGCAGCAACCTCTTCTTCTTCCTCAGCAGGCTCAGGAATAATAAATCCATCCATACTCATTTCTCTTAATTTTCGCTCGAGATTTTTGAAAGCCTGTTCTGTTTTTGACATTAATTGTTTATTTTCCGCAATTTGAATTTGAATTTTTCCTAAAAAATCTAAAGCCTCTTGAACGCGGCTAAATCCATCGGCAATTTCATTATATTTTGAAATTAATGTGAATACAGTTTCTTCAAATTTATTGGTAAATTTTTCAAACATTTCTTTAATTTGTTGTTCTTCGGACATTTTCTAAACACCTATTTTTTTTTCTTTTTTTTCTTTTTAGAAGTTGTTTTGTATCCTTCAGATTTTATGTATTCTAATCGATTTAATAATTCATTTATAGTTTTTTCCATTCTTTCTAATTTAGCATTTTGTTCATCATATATTTTTTTCATTCTTTTAAGGAATCCCGTATTTGACACAACTTCTCTTGTTTTCGCTGCCAATTCCTCTAATTTTGCAAGAAAATTGCTTGATATATTATTTAATGAATTCTGGAACATATTTAATTTAGCTTCAAAATCTTTGATTACTTGCTCGTCCAAAATATACACCAAATAGTTGTTTTAATTCTTAAATTTAGTTAAAATTAATTAACTCTAATAATTAAATAAATTTCGATAAATAAAAATAAAAGCTTTTTCAAAAGCTTTAATTTTATTGCAAATTGTAGGTTATTCTTTTGGAAAGAAAGTTTTAAATCCGTAACCCAAAGTCGAAATTCCCATTATAATCATAATAGGAGCGATGATTCTAATAATTGCTTCCGGCGATTCTTGACCCATAATATAATTAAAGTAAGCAAATTCTGGTAAATCAATCATAACACCGACAGCAAAAAGGACAATTCCGATTGCGACTAAGATACATGCATTTCTAATAGGTCCTGCTGGTGTTTTCCTTGCAAGATTTAGGAACATCAGTGGCATAAACATTACAACGAAAAATAATACCGTTGTAATCCAAAACCCTGTTAACGTTAGCCAAAAATAGTTTATAATGCTCACAACTCCCTCAGCAGCAGATACCATCGTTAAAAGATAACGATTCTTTTTAAAAATATGATGCTCTATATTATAGAACATAACGGCAATTCCGAACCAGGCAATTGCATAATATCCCCATACACGAAGTAAGAAATTAATTCCCGTGATTTGAGTTCCTGCTTTCCATGCATTAAAAATATCATTATAAGAACCGATAAAATATCGCCTAATATTCTCAATTAGCCTTGCTGTGCTATAAGTTACGGCAAATATAGCAATTCCTAAAAAGAATGGACGCTGCAATGATTCTCTACTTTTATATTGTCTCAAGAAAATAAAAGCAAGGTAAAATCCCAGTAATACCACTATTGTCCACAGAGAAAATTCTAAAAATTCAATTTCATACATTTAAGATCCCTAATTAATTATTTTTTACTTAATAAATAGGACTAGAATTCTATAATAATAAAAGTTTCCTCATATTAAATATCTCAATTTATTTATAATGGATAATTTAAATTAATAATGAGAATAGGAAAGGTTGTCAGCCTCATTCTTCTCATTTCAGTGGCATTTATTTTTACCGGAGGCGTGATTGGTTATTATCTACTAATGGACGGAATTAAAATAAAATATTCATCTTTAGTAAGTTATGACGGTACTCAAATTGCCATTATAATTGCAGAACCAGAAGAGAAATTTAATCGGTTTGGCTCAGAAAAATACGGAGTTGTTGTGGCTCATGGAATTATCAGTAAAGCAGAAGCGAATTGGCCGCTGATTAAAGGTTTAGCCAGAGCGGGATTTACGGTAGTTGCTTTGGATGAGCGAGGGCACGGTAATTCCGGAGGAAGATTGGAAGAATTACAAATAGGTAAAAATGAATATAAAGATGTTGTCAAATGTGCAGAGTATTTAAAGGAAAAACTTAGATGTAAAAAAGTAGGACTGGTCGGACATTCTATGGGAGGCCTTGCAGTAACGAGAGCATCAATATGGGCCGAAAAAAAGGGTATTGAGATTGCCGGAACCGTTGCAATTAGCCCTCCCATGTCCGATAAAGAATCAGATGCACCTCCTGAATCATTATCTTATATACAGCGATTAGTTTATGATATATTTTTAGTAAAGAGCGAAATTGTGCCCTATGCTTCGGAACTAAATGTATCTGGGCCTCCATACAATTATTTGGTAGTTATATCGGAGGCGGATGAAATGATAGACTTAAGTAATGCCGAAGAATTGTGTAATTTGGCTGGAGGGGCCGGAAAAACCTCAAAAGCAGACTTTGAGGCGAGAAATGCCTCAGATATTTATATTATTGCGAAAAAAGATGGAGCCCCGACCCATGGAGACACGCCTCGGGACAGTAGAGTTGTTAAGAAAACAATTGAATGGATTGAATTAAGTATGGGAATTGATGATAAATATGATTTTAATTTGTCTGCATTCGAGCTCGAAAAAGATATCATGTATTTTAGTTTATATCTCGCAGTATTGGGGTCATATTTGTTAATTTTGCCGGTTTATTTATGTGTTAAAAGGTCAATATTAAAATATAATAGAAAAGAGAGAAAATACTTAAGTTGGACGCTTGACCAGGTGGTAAATTTCTATATCAAGAAAGAAGAAAAGCCGTATAATACATTTAAACTATTAATATTTCTATCCCTATGTTGTGCGGCATTTTTTATTTCGCCCGGAATAACCAGAGTTCTCGGAATTCCGTTGCTTCAAACTTTCTTAGTTGTAAATGTAATTGTTAGAGATACATTAATTGCAGCGGGAATTATTTTTATTTTAATTTTTATATTTAGATTTGAATCTCCTTATGATATTTTTAATTGGAAAAATGTTAAGAGATTCTGTATATCCTCACTAGGAGCAACTGTAGTTTTATTTATTTTTTTCCTATGTTTAAATCTTTTTGATAATTTTTATAATTTAAACGTTAAATGGATGCCCTTTTCTTTTATACCGTTTGTATATGAACGATTTACTATGTTTATTTCTATGCTAATAGAAGTTATATTTATTATTAGCGTCATTGAATATATTTGTAGAAAGCAAATTCAGGATAAAATGTTTAAAGCCGAATATCATTATACCGCATGGAATTGGTTTAAATCAACAGTTTTCATCACCTTAATTAAATCAATATTCCTTACAACTGCGATTTTAGGGATATTTTTTACTTATTACCCGACGGATTTTGATAGAGTTTTTGGTCTTGCCCTTTTAATTATAGGTTTCTTCTGTATAGGCTTATTTGCTTCGGAGTGTTTTCTTACATTATCATACCAGAATTCACGGGATTTCTGGTTCATAATTCTTACGATATATACATATTTTGTATGGTATGTTGCATGTTGGGTGTTAAGAGTCTAATAATTTTAAATTTTCACCTGCTTTTTTTGCTATATTCAATAATCTAAAATAAGTTCCATCCCCTCCTATAAAATCCCAAAAATCTTTCCCCATTAAAATTTTTGGATTCTTATATATATTAAATATACTCTTAATATGTGAATGATTATAATTTTCTTTAGATCCATATGGATTATAAGGAAATGCTAGAAATACATATTCTCCTTTCCAATCTTCACTATAATATACTTGTAATAATTTTTTCTTAGTTTGCATAGATTGATCTTTATTTGGTTTTGGTGATTTAATTTCAGCATAAAATGGAAAACTATTTTTAAATTTAGGGATAAATAAATCCATAATAACCTTTAAATCTTCTA
>CAZVTX010000320.1:0-4364 GCA_964629395.1 uncultured archaeon | reverse complement strand
ATCTTGAACTTTAAGCATAGAAATTGTATCTTCTACTTGAGTTTCAAAACATTCTCTCGTTATTTCAACCAATTTCTTAAAATTTTTATGAGATTTTTTACATTGACGATAAGTTTGGTCACCTTTTAGATAACTGGGAAAATATTTTTCAATAGTTTTTTCAAATAATTCTTTTGTATAACCATTGCTAAGCAATTCTTTTCCGCAGTTTAATGTTGTTTTAATTTGCTGTAATGTACCTATTCGTGCATCATTATTGGTCCAATAACTATAAAATGCTTTTACAACCGGCTTTACTACAAAATTTAGCATACCGGCATCTAATTCCGTATCGATTAATTTTTTACCGATTTCAAATGACCTCTCCATTTGACGTATCATCGTCTCTTCTATTATTCGATAATTTCTTTCGATGTGATTCACTTTTAGAACCTTTTTAATTGTTTTGATTGCTAAAAATATAAAAATCCTCTAAATTAATTAATATTATCTAATTGAGAAAGAATTTAAATAATTTCATAAAATTAATAATTTTAAAGATTTTATAGAGAAATGTAAATCATGCATTATATTTTTAAGATTTTAGTATTAGGAGATCCTAAATCTGCATATGATTATATAAAGCGAGCCCTTCAAGAAGAAGGAGAGAATAGAGGTTCATATAGAGAGTGGTATAAAGAATTCCATGTACTTGAAAATGTTTGCGATTTAGAGATTGATGTTATAACGGATACAATATCAGCAGATTTTGATGAGATTATCCCCAGTGTAGATGGAATTTTTTATTTTTTAGATCCGAGGAATGATGAAGAAGTAAACCTTTTTAATATGATTATTCCAATCATAGATTCCGTTAAAAGAGATATTCCTACAATTATTATGTTTTATAGTCGAGAAGGAATTTTACCTTTCAATGTAAATGATTTATTAGAGGATATATGGATTAATTTTCCTAATTTTGAGGCATTTATTAATTTGCCTCCAAAAGATTTTCATCAAGCATTAGAATGTTTATGTATTGCAATGGTAAATGGAGAAACACCATTAAATATTGAGAATTCATGGTTAAGATACCCTATTTTCATTAAATTAGCTAACCTTTATTACAATCATAATAATTATTATAATGCTGCTAAAGCTTTAACTAAAGCGGCAGTCATCTCCGAGATTTATAACAGAGAAGAGCATTATATACTTTATGAACAAGCCGCATATCTTTTTTCCAGATTAGGCCTTTATTTAGATGCCTCTAATTTGATGCAAAAAGTAGATAAAATTAAGGCAAAAAATTTCAAAAAGTTATATGCTGAAGCAATAGTTCGTGAAGGGAATAAGTTATTCAACAAAAGAGATTTTGAAATGGCTGCTAAGCAATATGAATTAGCAGCACAATGGTCAAGCATTGAATTAAAAGATGAGAATTTAATAAATCATTCTTTTCAGTTAGCAATTAACTCTTGGGTCTCTGCTTGTAAATGTAAAGAAGCATTTAGAATTCTTGAGCGCTTACCACATCATTTAGTACCTGAAATTTTAACGGAAATCTCAGATAAAATCGTTGCTGCGGCAGATTTTCTTGCAGATAATAACAGATTAGATGCTGCAAGGGATCAATTATATTATAGTATTAATACCTATCAAAAGGAGGGTCTTTTTGAACAATTATCAAAATTTACCAATAAATTATTAGAGATTTTGATAAAAATTTTTGAAAAATATTTACAAGAAGACGATATATATGCCGCAAAAAATACGTATGATGAAATCGAAAATTTATGGGAAACTTTTGATGTTGATAAAGTAAATCTTGATCATCTACTTGAAAAATTAATAATAAAGTTGATTAAGCAATTGAATTTTGGCTTATCATCACTATTAATAAATAAATTAAATTCATTAGAATTAAAACAAAAATTAACAGAATTAAGTTCTGAAACAGAAGAGAAAGAAAAGGAACTTAAGAAAAAACAAATTGAAGATAAAATAAAACAAGGTGTAGATGTTCTAAATTCATTTATTCAAGAAGAGCGAGAAATCATTATATCAATTAACAAAGACATTTTAAATAAAGCAGAGATTTTAGTAAATGAAGAAAAATTCTTAGATGCTGCAGACCTTATTAAAAAACAAGCAGATTTTCTAAAATCTATCGGGAAAACCGAAATCTCTAATCAAATTTTAATAAAATCTTTAGATATACTTTTGAAAGGGAAATTATTTGATATATTTTTTAAATATTACAGAGAATTATCCAGAGATACTCAGAGAGATTATTTAGAACAAATATTTCACATTTATAAAGAAAAATTAAAAGAGATTATTGAATCTGGGGATTATACAATTGGAGAATCAATTTTTGAAGTATCAAATCGTCTATTTAGATCTCAGATGCTATATGAAGAATCAAAAGAGATTAGTAAATTGTTTATAGATCTTATTAAAAAGGAAGCTTTACGAATTGTGAATCAGGAAGAAAGTTTAGAATCTATTAAACGGGCAGAAAATTTAATTAAAAAGGTAAATGATATTGCAAGTTCATATTTAGAAGGTGAGAAATTTACTTTTGATAAAATTTATAAAAGAATTTCAGAAATCTTTATCAAATTAGATGATTTATCTTCTGCATTGGCTTATAGCGATAAAATAGAAAATCCTGAATATAAAAGAGAGATCAATAAAAGGATATCTAAAATCGAATCAGAAAAGGCAAGTGAAAAAACAAAAAGAGTTAAAGAATCTCTTGAAGGTGAATTATTAAAAGAAAGACTTTCGATAATCAAGAAGAAAGCACGAGATGCCGCACAAGACAAGGAAAATGAATTGAAGCAACGAAAAGGTCTAAAAAGGGGCTATTTTAATGAAGCTTTGAATTTAATTAAATCTGGACAATTAGATCTCGCTGTTGAAAAATACAAAGAGGCAGTATTAAGGTTGAATCGGATAAAGAAATATAATTTAGCAGGTGTATCTCTGGCTATTGTATGTATTCTATTATTAAAACAAAATAAATTAGAGTCAATAATAAAATTAATCGATTCTCTAAAGCAAGAACTTAAAGATTCCAGTAAATTACTTTTAGAAACATTTCCTGCTGTCTTAGTTGACTATATAAAGGAAATTAAAAAAATTGGTGATGAAGCAAAATTTAGAGAAGTGCTTTCTTATTTTGAGTATTTACCTCTTTTTGAGGAAGAAATTTCAATATTATATGATTTATTAGGTAAAAAGGCAGATGAGGAGATAATTGAATCCAAAAAGGAATCAGATATAACAGATACCGTAAAAATAATCCGCGAAATAAACCAATTAACTGAAAATATCACTAAAGAAAAGCAAGATATCGCTAAACGCAAAATGATGAAAAGACAATATTGGAATACATCATTAGAATATTTAAAAACTGGAGATTATCTTAATGCATCTTTTAGTTATTTAGATAATGTTAATCTATTAGCAGAAAAAGGTTTTTTAAAACATAGTGCAATTGGATTAATTTTAGGTTGCTTGATTCTTATTAAGGAAAAAGGGATTCATATCGCTAAAGCAACATTTTTAGATTATATAAAGAAGTTAAAACGAAAACAAATAGATATTTTAAAATTGCCTGAAATTCAAATCTTTGAAAAGTTATTAGATGCAGTTGAAGATAAGGATAATAAGATAATAATAAATATTATTCAGAATTTTATTGAAAAATTAATTCTTTTTGAAGAAGAGATTAAATATTTAAAGAAATTTTTCGGACTTGAAGAAGCTAAAACAGAATCAATTAAACGATTATCCCGTGAAGAAAAAGCGGAATTATCTAAGATTATTATAAAATTAGATCAAATGTTTGGTATACTTCAACAAAAATTCAGAGATATTAGAGCAGAATCTCATAATATTTTTATTAAAAGAAAAGCTATGAGACGGCGATATTATAATGAGATTTTAAAAAAATTATCCTCAGGAGATTTAAAAATTTCTGCAGACGATTATTTAACCTTAGCGGATTCTACAGTTAAACGCAAAGATTTTCAGACTAGTGCTTTAATGCTATTAATTTATGGATTATGTGCTTTAAAAGCGGGAATTCAAGCGGAACAAGTTAAAAAAAATATTAATTCATTCTTAAATTCTTTAGGGTTAAATAAATCTGTTGTCAGTGATGCGTTCTATACTTTATTAATTCAATTCTTACTTGAAGTTAAAATTAATAATTTTAATGATTATATACCCAAAATTGAATTAATGCTAAAAGATATGCCTCTTTTTGAAGAAGAAAAAGTATTAATTCAATTGTCTTAAATAATCTCTTTTTTACAAAAGATTTACGTATTTCATCAGATCTTTAACTCTCATTCTTAATGTAACTTCAGTTA
>CAZVTX010000319.1:0-4378 GCA_964629395.1 uncultured archaeon | reverse complement strand
GATTTTTCATGATTTAGAAATAACATTTTCAAAATTAATCAATTCTTTCTTAGAAAAATTTTATCTGATAATGATTTTTTAAAAAGTTTTGTTCATTCTTAGAATTTTATCGGATTGGAATTTGTAGTATTGTTCAGTTATAATGCATAAACGATAAAAATTTATACGATGAACCAAAATATTTTTATATAAAGTTATAATAAATTTCGAAAAAACTGAAATATTTTAATTTTAACAAAATATAAAAAGTGGGAAAATAAAAAATTTGATGTGTTATTGAATGTTTATATGCTGGGATGAGAAGGCAGATTGCGTTTTTAAAGGTGATAATCTTAGAGAAATAAAACCGATTTATAAAAAGACTTATGAAGATGATAATGGTTTTACACATTTCATTTTCTCTAAGGCAATGTTTAAAAATCCAAAATATCAGATTCCAAATGATGAATTAAAATTATTTGAAAAATTTCTTGACGGAGGTTCCAGAAGTTATCCTTCAGATGGTGCAATTCCATTAGATATTGTAGCCACAGAAGCTTCAATCATAGTCCATAAAATAATTGAAATATCTCAAACGCCAAATCATATTTTCTATGAAGATGCTAAATCAATATTGGAAAAAGGAAAATATAGTTTTATTAGAGGTTGTGTTAAATTATATTTAAAAAAATATACTTCAAGAGATTGGCGCCGCAAACGATTTACGGATGATATTGATTTTTGGATTTATAAATTAGAATTATTCCATTATCTTTTGAAAACGAGTGGATGGCATAGGAATAATAAAACAAAAGAATGGGAAAAAGTAGTGGAATGGATTGATTATGATACGAACCAAAAAGAAACTGGAATTCTTATAGCATCAAACGATTTAAATCAAGCTATGGATTTCGGGAATTGTAGCTATTTAGACGGCACAGATCTAAAATCAATATTTAAGAAAAAATTAAAACGAGGACACGATGTGGATTTAAGTGATATAATAAACGTTGCCATGGAACAATATAAAACAACAGGCAAATATTCAGAGGATTGGAAAGGTGCATGGGAGGCAGTAGAAGAGTCCGCTAATACTCGGGATTCTCGAATAATTTCAAATCTCATCTCATTATGTAGATATGCTCTCGGAATAGCAGAATATATAGAACGTGTTGGAAATGCAATAAAAAAATATCATAATTTAATATTGGATAAAACAAGATATCCCGACTCTCTATTAAAAAGAATTTGCCGATATTCACCACACTGGACGGGTTATCTTTATAATAACGGCCCTGAATCCACACGCTCTTTAATATATTCATATCTCATAGAACAACAATCAATTAAGAGAAAGCATTCCGAAAATTTAAGAAATTTTGCGAATGATGTTTTAAATTTAATAAATAACAAGTTAGAACATTTAAAAGCGATTATTGAAATAATCTGATAAAATTTCATTTATTCAAAATTTTATTTCAAATGAAATTTAAAAAAATTTAATCGAATTCTCTTTTTCCTAAAAATTTTAAATGAAAATTAAGATCATTTTTTTAAGTATTAAATATATAATTATATTAATTAGCACAACTTAATTTGGTGTAAGACGATACCTTTTTGGTGATGTTAAAATTATAGATGTTAATCAAGTTAAAGCGATAATCAGAAGGTTTGAAGAAAAGGAAGGCGTAAGAGGGGTTATTATTTGTGATTCGTCCGGGCTCCCAATTAAAGCGAATCTTCCGATTGAGCAAACGGAAGAGGTTGCAGCTTATATCACCTCATTAATAGGAAAAGGAAGACAAGTTGTAGAAGCTCTTAAGGAGGGCGCTTTAAAGTTTATTAGACTTGAGACTTCTAAGGGAGAAGTTATGGTTGCTATTGAAGAACAACTTATTTTAATTATACTGAAATAAAAAATCTTATTTTTAAATAAATTTCTTTTGCTATTTGCTTTTTTTTGCATTAAAAACTTTAAATTTATTTTTGAATAATAGGATATTATAATTATAAAAAAAATCAATATTTCAAAGTGTTAATTTAGATGAGTAAGGAAGAAATCGAACAAAAATTAGCCAAACTTATGGATACCGTTCCTGAATGTGAAGGTCTAATTGCTGCAGATATCGAGGGAAATGTAATTGTAGGCCAAACCATTACTGAAATGGACCATGCTGCAATTGCCAAATCCGTTGCGGCAATTATTAAGGATTCTAATTTATTAGGTAAAAATACTGGTAAAGGTGCCCTTAAGTCAACCACTATTGAATTAGAAAATGGTTTTGCCGTATTAGTCGGATCTGAAGATAAAGTATTTATTGCTTTAGCTGGTGAGGATGGAAAAGCTTCTTTAGGCTTACTAAAAAGAAATTTAACAAAAATAGCCCAGTAATTTTTTATTCTTTTTTTAATTAATTATAAAATTTTCATAAGTATAAAAAGTAAAAAGAAATAAGGATTATCTTTTATTTTTTTTATCATGAAATCCTTTTTCTTCTAATAATTCATCTAAGTCAACTTTCCTTTCTTTTTTAGCTTCTTTGGTATCGATTTTTTTCTTTTGAATTTTTTCCGGTTTGGGTTTAAGAGGTTTCTTTTCTGGCTCCTTTTGTTTTGGTAGCTCTGAAACTTTTACATATCGCCCTCTTCTTGGTTTCCTCTTAGGCGCCTCCTCTATAGGTGCTTCAATTTTCTTAATTATTTTCCTTCTGTATAAAATACTTAAAAAGATTATAAATGCCAATATTAGAATAATTATGAGAGTTAAATTATCAAGGAAATATTCATAAATAGGTCTATCTAGTAAAACAATATTGAAGTTTTGCGTTTTTATAATTATTTCTGTTGATATAATATTTTCTGCTGTTATTTTTACGGTAATACTTAAGTTTTTAGCGTCTAAAATTGGTATTTCTATCTCTATTGTAAGTAAAAAGTATTCATCAGGCATTAACCTGTTTGCCTTAATATAATCAATTGTCCTAATTGAATATTTTATATTTTGATCAAATTCTATTTTAATATCCTTGATTTCTAATGTAGAATTGCCCGAATTGTAAATTTTAAAAGTAATTGTTGAGTTTTTATTTTTATACAAGAATGATCCTAAATCAATAGAAGAAATTGATAATTGATTATTTTGAACGATTATTGCTATTGTATAAATTGTAGTGTTTCCAAGCGTGTAATTATCACCACTCCATATTAATTTCAATTTTAATTGATTATTAATATTTAAATCTATTGTTTCAATAGTTATGGAAATTAGTCCGTTTGAATCGGTCGTTTTTGTAGCTAAATCTTCCCATATATTTGAATTATTGTATTGTATTATAATCTGTTTATTACTCAGAGGTGTTCCAAACTCATCAATTAATTTTGTACTAAAAGAAAAACCCAGACCTTTTATTGGTTTTTCCGGTGTATTTGAAAAATTAATAAACTTACAATCGATTTTAAACTGAAAAGATTTTAGAAATTCATTATAACTGCTAATATAATATCGATCATAAATATTTATTATAAAAGTTGTTTTATTGGGTAGATAAATACATTCTGACCTTGCAAAACTTTTTAATATCGACTTACTGGAAACATCATTAACTTTTTTAATCGCAATAACTTGTCCCTCAAATTGATCATCAGTTTTATTTATTAATATTGAATAATCTGAAGAAAAATAAGTACCTGCTAAATTATCTTCAATATATACCTTAACAATTGTTTTTGCACCTGCCTTTCTGACGGGTGCATTAAATCCATTCCAGATATTATTTGATTGCAGGGAAGGGATTGTTAATGAAACGTTAAAATACTTGGTGTCATTAGGATCACCGTAAAGCTTTAAGGTTTGAACGTTTGATTCTCCAACAGCAATTTTCCATTGTTCATTTGCAATTGAAACCAATTCAATTTTAACTTTAACATTAAGATCTACAATTGCCTGTTTATTCTGAATTTGAACTTTAAATTTAACGGCTTCACCTGGATTTAAAACGGTCTCATTTTGTAAAAAATCCTTCATCTGAACAGTTAAATCAAATCCATTGTATTTGTAAGTAAAAGAACCTTCTGTTTCATTGAGAGTTCTATTTATATGAAAGTAATTAGGTCTATATAGACCCGTTGTTTCATTTACCGAAGCGATTAGCATACTATAATTATTATAGACTTTATTTAATAAAGTACCTTGAAGAATATTTGCTCTGATTGAAGGATAATACTCACAATTTTGAATGTTTAAGTTGTATGCATCGATATATATGGTTATACTTTTACACCCAATAAGGGTACCATTTGTCCAGAAAAAGCCGAGCTTATATTTTCCGAAAACTTTTAGATTATTGGTTAAATTTATAATCGTTTTATTATCAAAATCATAATAACGATATTCATTTTG
>CAZVTX010000318.1:0-4382 GCA_964629395.1 uncultured archaeon | reverse complement strand
ATATAAAGATGATGAAGAAATGGCTATAATGAGTGCTCGTGCCCAAGATTATAGAGCATTATATAGTTCTCTTATTATTTGCGAATTTGCCAATCCTCTCCCTTCCACCATAGCAGAATTAATAGAAACTGGAATCGGCATTGAATGTAATATTGAAAAATTAAAAATTATGGCTGAAAGAATTTACACGATTAAAAGAATGTTTAACCTCAAAATGGGTATAACACCTGAAGATGATAAATTACCTAAAATCTTGCTGGAGCCTCAAAAAGAAGGAGGTTCTGCAGGAAAAACGCCTAATTTTCAACAATTAAAGGAAGAATATTATAAATATCGTCAATGGGATTTAAAAACAGGTGAAATTTCAACAGAAATATTACAAAAATTGAATTTAGATAAATTATAAACGTTTAAAACTATGGCTTATTTAACTATTTTATTTTTAATTTTTAATTAAATTTTTAATATTTATCTATTTCATAAATATATGAATGAGAATGTAGAAGGAGATTATATAAAGATTAATTTAAATAAATGGTTTATTACTTTTCTAATCTTTTTAGGATTCTTTATTAGAATTTTAATGCTCTTTTTTTATTATTATGTAAATCTTAATCCGAATATTAAATGGGGGGGATGGGGGGATGTTGGATTAAATTATAATGATGTTAATTCTATATTTACGGGAGAATGGATATGGAGTCCAGGGGAATTAGCATATCCGCCATTATCTATCTATTTATTGTTATTTTTAAGAATTGCTTCTTTTGATAATATTTTAATTTATGTATTTTATGCTTTCCTAATCGAATTGTTTGTGGTAATCATATTTTATTTTGTATTGAAAAAATTTGAAATCCCTAATAGAAATCTTATATATGCAATATTTCTATTAAATCCATTTTATTTTTTAAATTATGTATTTAGTGCTTCGAATTGCGGATATCATATTACTGATAGCTTTTTCTGTCTTTTATTATTATTAGCAGTATATTATTATCCAAATGAAAGTAAATCAAAATTTTACTTATTTCTCAGTTTATCTATATGTGCAAAATGGTATACTCTGCCTGCTGCAATTTTGTTCTTTATGAAATTCTTTTTTGAGAAAAACTGGAATGAAATAAAGAAGATTATTATATATATTGGCATTCCAATTTTTATTTTTCTTATAAGTCCTATATTTTATTTACCAAATTATTTGGATTTATATAAAAATTGGTTAATTATTGAGGATTCTACAAATTATTTGAATAAAATTCCTATATATATAAAAATAATTCCTTTTATAACACTGTTCTTTATTTATTTAATTTTTAGAAATAAAAAAGCAGATTTATTAGAAATCTCTTTTTTTTCCATAATATTAATGTTTTCAATAATGGTCTGGAGTAAAGTATTTTTAAGATATCTAACGCCGTTAATATATTACGGTCATTTGAAGACTAATGATAATATTTTTAAAATAGATCTTAATCTAAAATTAATAAAATTAAAATTTAAAGTTGGAAACCATTTACTTACATATTTCTTATCAATTTTAGGGTGTATCGCTTCATATGCAATAATTATTTTTGTTTTTAAAACACTTTAAATTATATTTTTATTTTTATCCAAATTGGCCCTACCCATGCAATATCTTCTCCACGAGGTAATAATTCTCTATTATAATAATTAAAAATTCTGTTATAATAAGCTGAGCCGTCAGTGTATACTTTCAGATAATAAAACATTTCTCCGTGTGTACTTAAATCCTCGGGAGAATCTACGCCGTTATCAGCCTCATCATTAATATAATATTTCCCATCTTTTTTATAATCCTCAGGATTTAAATCCCGATATTCCCAATAACTTGTTCCGATGATTTTATCATTATCTAAAAAATATCCATGATATATTCTTTTCTTATCTCTGCTTAAGTCTATGGATTTCCACACTTTATTATTTCTGATAATCTCTATTTTTTTTAAATAATTATCATCCCCACCTCCAGCAGCTACATCTATTCTTATTAAACGAGTTGCATTTTCATTATTTACTTCAAGAATGGAATTATGAACTCCAACGGAAGTCCCGTTGATTGAAAAATTAACATAAGGACGTGAAATTCCTTTAATTGCATAACAAGCTCTGTTCCATAATGAATCGAAAATTGCTTCTCTTGAAAGTTCTGGAGAAAAAACTCCAACGAGTCCATTTGGTCTGTAATGATGACATCGAAACATATGGTTCGGAAATGCAGTGTATGATAGAGGTGGCTGCCATAAATGCCGCGCCTCGGTATGAGATAAACTATGTCCGATATGTCCATCATGAGAATCTCCAGATGCAATAAATCCTATATGGTATCCCATAGAAAGAGCGTCTCTAATATGATATCCTGGTTCATCTGTCTCCATTCTTATGGGCTTTTTAGATCCTCCAACAATATAATATTCATTACCCTGATCTTTGCTCATTTCACTTGACCCATGGACACTATAAATCTCAACTAACCTTGACATTTTGGGATCAAAATAAGACCAATCAGTTTTCATTCCCATTAGTGTATGCGGAGGATGATGGGCTATTGTCATTACTTTACGCCCTGACTTCTCACTCATCCATTCTTTTAAGGCTTTATTTAATAATCGATCATTACGATAATTCTTATCCGCTCCGCTAAAATAAGGTATCTCGGAAGTACGCGAATATATAACTCGATCTCCTATAGAATTTCCTGAAGCTAAGAAATTTCCGCGCCATTCATAAGCTTGAATAGTAACAAAATCATTCTTCTTATTCCATTCTTCAATTCTCCATTTAGTATGCTCCCAATTTATTGACCAACCAATTGGAGATATCAGTGCGTTTATAAAATGATCATGCGTTGTAATAGAGGCAAAATCAAGGCAAGCAATATTTTTAGCATAATATAATAAAGTATCAATATCTCCTGAGCCATCGCATTTTGAACTATGTCCATGGATATCTCCCCAATAGAGAAAAACTTCAGGATCATTCTCATAAACAACAATAGGATTGCTGTATGCAATCATTTTGTTCGAACGGTCTCGAGCAATAATATAATGAATACCTGGCTCATTAAATATCACTTTAAACTTCTTAATTCCACCATCGCCCCAAGGAAAACGATATGCTTCTATAAAACCTTGATAAAACCAACTAGGTTTAAATTTATATTTATCAACTGAAAAATCTACGTTTGCTTCAATTAAAGTTCCATTACTGCCTGGCTTTTCCCTAAGACTATAAAATTCAACGGTTCCGTCATAACCGCAAGATAGTCGTTCTACATAATCCCAACATTCCACCGTGAATTCTACGCTTTCACCTGCCTTAACTATAGAGGGTGCAAAAACACGCAAAACAGCAGGATTATTTTTAATTAATGGCCTCCAATTAAAATTAACGGGATCTAAGGACCAAAAGAAAAAACCAACCGAAAAGATTGAAATTAGAACAATAATCCGAACTGATTTTTTACTTTTCTTATCCTTTAATACTTCCGGAATCCCGAGAATTCTAAATTTTGATTTCATCTTGCCATTTTGTAATAATTTTATTGATAATTAGCCTATTGCAGCCAGATTCATAATATTAATGAATTGAATGAAATAAAGTATGAGCGTAATCGTGCCGAATGAAATTGCCCGCCAATCCTTTCTCATCATGAGAAAAATCCCTCCAACTAAAGAAAAAATATTCAAAAATGGCACCAATACAAAAGCCAAGGAAAAGATTGTATGAATTGTATACGGATAATCGTAATTCTCGATATTATAAAATAAATTTTTTACGTCTGCACTATATTGAGTCCAGAAATTAACCAGATTTAGCAAATAAATTTCATTTTTTTCATTCTCATAAGCATCGAGCGTAAAATTAAGGTTTGAAATCAATTCCTTAGTTAAAAACGCAAATTTCCTAAGTGAGCGTTCAGTCTCTTCTGTATAATATTTGAACTTTTTTGAATATAATTCAAATTTCTCTTTTATCAAAGAGAGTTCTTTTAAGATTTCATTTATCTTTGGAACATAAATTTTTTTATGATTATCACTCTCTATTTTATCGAGAAAAGTATTTAATAATACCTTTATCTCCGAAATGCTCTGAAAAATAAATTCCGTAAATTCGGGATTAATCCGCTTCTTAAAAAAGGCTAATGGATTAAACCTCTTCTTTTCGCTTTTTATTTCATTCATAATTTTATTTAGAGATAATCATATAAAATAATTTAAACTATGAATAACGTCTATTTTCTATAATTTTTAGGTCATAAATTGCGATGATTCTGCCTTCATTTCCTCTGCACGTTCACGTAAAATTCTTTTTACCGATTCAACATCATTTTTCACATATTTTAATCCGGGGATCCACCA
>CAZVTX010000317.1:0-4385 GCA_964629395.1 uncultured archaeon | reverse complement strand
AGCTTTTGTGCCTCAACAATTAAATCTTTAAACGGCTGAATGTATTTTTCCCTTAATTTTTGCACACGCTCAGCCCGGGCTTCCTCAATTTTCGCAAATAAATCGCCGAGAGCATTAATCGCAGATTCTAAACTCGGAGTCTCAATTGAAGCATATGTTTTAAAGGCATTAATTCCTTCCTTAAATTCCTTAGAAACACGCTCGATTGCATTAATATATTGCTCATTCTCCTTTATAACATTCTTTATTTTTTGAGAAGTTTCGTCCAAAGCCGATCTAACGGTATCAATTAATTTTTTAAATCTATACATTTTAACATCAACTTGAATTTTTTTTTAGTAAAGAAAAATAAGATTCTTTATTTTAAATATTTAATATTATAAATTAAAAATCAAAGTAAAATTATGGTAGCTTTATTGAAACATAATTCCGAATCTTTTAAGCGTTCATTTTTACTTATATTGGCTTATGGCTTAGCTTTTGGATTAGGAGAACCTGCAAGATGGTTCAATAGCCCCGTTAAGATTAATTTCTATCTTTCTGAACAAAATAGAATTGCATTTTACGTTTTGAATATTAAAGATATTCTCGATTTAATTTTTATAGGTCCTGTTTTTACAATAATTTCATTCATCCTTCTTAAGAGAATATTAGAGGATTTTAACCAAAATCATGATTTAGAGAATATGGAGGTTAATGAATCATTTTATTATTCTCTCTATTTAATTGCAGTAGTAATCTTTAATTATGGAAATATTATCCATGTATTAATGAATAGATTAAATGCACAAATCATTACCGAATATAATGATAAATATTTCTATTATTATGTTTATTTCCTCGATGAATTTATCGGACATTTCTTAATTACGCTCGGATTTTTTATAATTTTTTGCGAAATGTGTATTTTACATACAATAAATTTAAAATTTCATAATTATACAAAAAATAATGAAAAAATTTTATTAGAAAATTCAGAACATTTAATACATTCGTTATTTGGAATTGCATTGGGCGTTGCTACTGCATTGACTTATTTAGAGGGACAATGTGCCTTCTTTTTCCTTGTAGCTAATACTATTACATTAATATTTCTAATATTATTTTCAAAAACAAAAAGAATTAGATTCAAGGAAAATTCACTTTTAATTTTATTTACTTTAATGACAATAACATTCTCATTAGTCGTGATTACCTGGGCTTTTATTTTCGGAATCAAACCATATTATCCATATTTTTATCAGATATCCGAAGTAAGATAAAAAGAAAGAAAAAAATAGGGAGAAAATCGATTTTAAATAAATAATAACTAATTTTAATATATTACATGACCGCAATTTTTACAAACATATCTCTTTGCATACATTTTAATTCCGCCTTGCTGAAATACTACTTTTTCTTTATCTTCCTCCTCTCTGAAATCAGTACTATTGCATTTAGGACATACACGCCTCCCTTCTGGTGACGGGCGGGTCTTTTTACGCTCTTCTTCTTCCAATTTCTCAAGAACTTCTGAAGGCTTAACGATACCCTTATCTTCAGGTAATTTAGCAGCAGAATCGGAACTTAAAATTGAAACTCCGGGTGTTACAAGCAATTTATCTAATTTTTCATTAATAGATTCTAATAATTCAATAACTTTTGATTCAAATTCGTTCAAAAAACTCTCCTCTTTTTCTGATAAGAAAATAATTGAAATTAAGATCTATTAATCTTATTAAAAATTTTGCTTTAAAATCTTTTGAGATTTCTTATATATCTTACAAAATCGTAAAGAGGGTCAATCTTGAAGAGATTTTATTGTAATTCCATATTATTTGGAAATTTAAAAAACTGAAAAAAAAATATATTAAGTTTTTAAATAGGTAAGAAAAATAATATTGTAAGCCCGTAAAATTGTAGTAAGAGTTCTAAGCTGACTAAAGAAAAAACGGGAACAATTAATTTTCGATCATTTAATAATTCCCATAATTTTTGTGCATAATAAAGCTCATTATTCCAATTTTTAAACATTGTCTTCAGTAAATTTTGTAATATTGCACCACCTAATATCATTATAAGAAGGTATATGATAAGCCCTCCGATAACGCCGTATTTAACTCCGAATGTATAATAAGCAATAATACCCATCAATAATGCTAAAAATGTGCAAACACCTGTCGTTATTAATGAATTTATCGTTGGCTTTACAAATACGCTTGGAATTAATATAAATGCTGAAATAGCAAGTAGAATAACAACGGCTAATCTATGATAAATTAATCCTCTATCGTTAAAATTCGGAAAAATCATTAATAAGGAAAATATTCCGAAAATATAATAAATAGAATTCATAATAGCGTTAAAGGATACCCGCTGCTTAAATATCAATTGTCCGCAATCGAATACTTTCATTAATAATGCTAAAAACACGAGCAATAACATATAAACCGGCCAAATATCTAATATCATCTCATCACACCTCGCATTTATTTATTAGGATTTTCTATTTCCACCTCATCAACTATACTTCCATCGATTCTTTTTGTAGTTATTGTAAGTTTATCATCTTCTACATTAACCAGAGTATAGCAAAATGTAATTTCCATATATTTACTGTAAGATTTTTTGTTATTTTGAACATTTAAAGGAGCTCCGCCTCCACCGGTGATAAAATAATGGATTCCATTGATTTCCATATGCTCATAATGATGGTCATGTCCGCTAAAAACTACCACTTTATATTTCTCGAATAAAGGCACCATTTTTTTAATAATCTCCTTGTTTTCGCCGTGTCCCCCGCTTGAATATGGCGGCACATGAAAATATATTATTTTCCACGTATCTGTTCCGTTAAATTTTTCTAAATCCTTGTTTAACCAATCAATTTCTCTCTGTGAAATTAATAAACTGCTTGTTGACATGTTTAAGGCAACAAAATGGGCGTTAGAGTAATTAAAGGAATAATACATCTCTTTCTTACCATTTTGCGGAAAATTAAAATATTTCCTATAATTTGCACCATAATCAGGGTCATCTCCTTCATCATATTCATGATTTCCGATTGATACAAAATAAGGCTTAGTGGCTGCGAGTTCTTTAATCTCCCAGAAAAAACGATCCCATTGTTCATAGTATTTAGAACGACGCACAATATCTCCTACATTTATTGTAAATGCAGCATCTTTCTCTTTTAACATTGCCTGAACAATAAGTCGATGATTGTTCTCCTGAAAAACACCCGGCCTATTATCGCCGTAAATAAGAAATTTAAAATCAATACTCTTATTAGGCGCAGTTTTGAAGGTATATGTTTTACTATCTAAGCCCCAAATATCATCTCTGGATGGCGAAGCGACTTTATATTTATATTCTGTGTCAGGTTCAAGATTTCTAAGCGTAAAAACGTGAAATTTTCCTTTCTCAGAATCTTCTATAGAATTGGTAAAATCTTCTGCATCCGCCTTTCCATATTCTATTTTTAATTTACAATTCTCAGGTGTTTGAATTGAAATTGTCATTGTTGTTCTCGGATCTTCAGACCAGGATAAATAAGGCCCCTTTAATCCGGGATTAAGAAGCCACGGACCTAATCTATTTATTAAAGGAAAAATCGTTAAAATTAGACATACGACTATAAGAAACACACTAATTTTCTTCAATTTTATATTAAGAGGGACTTTTTTAGAACCGGGAACCTGACCTTCTTCATATTCTATTTGATTATTCTGTTTTTGCTTCATTTTTACGGAAAAATAAAATTTTTATCTATTTATGATTATTCTAAAAAAATTATGATCTTTAATTTTAAAAAATATTAAAGATATTTCTAAAAAAAATAAGCTTAATATTAAAATAAAAAAAATTTTTAATAAGGAGCATTTATAATGGTTCAAAACCTAAATCTATTCTCGGGTTATCTCCTTCTATAGGTGTTTCTAAAAATGTTGCTTTTACGGGTGTCCCTATGAATTCTTTCGGATCCTTTTTCTGAAGCTCTAACTCATCCACACCTATAAGTTGACCTGAGATCATCGGTCCTTCTTCCAATTGTACCACAGAAAAACAATACGGTTTTTTCATCGAATACCCTTTATCAACAAAAAATTTTGTTCCAACTCCTATACATGAATAAGCCGCAACTTTACCTTTACCTGACATTTCCACCCATTCCATATCCGTCGAATTACATTTTATACAAATTTTTCTCGGTGGAACATATTGTTCTCCGCAAGATTTACATTTTGAACCCATTAATTTCTTTTCTGCTAAAAATTGGAGATAATTGTGAACGGTTATTTCTTTTTCTTCTGACATTTTAACCACCTTATTTTTTATATATAGTTACTACACATGTTCCGCCCGAACCACCAAGATTATGGGTAAGGGCTCTTTCAACATCTATT
>CAZVTX010000316.1:0-4386 GCA_964629395.1 uncultured archaeon | reverse complement strand
TTGTTCCTGCAAATACAATCCATTTTCTTGTAAATTTATCTGCGAGAATTCCAAAAATAATCATAGAGATCCCCGATAATATTGTAAAAATAAATGTTAAGAATCCTAAGCCAGTCTTAGTTCCTTTAAATCCAAAATAATCAGAAATAATAATTAAATTAGGAGAGATCATATTTTGCGTTGAATTTACTAATGCTATAATCGTTATAAAAAGAATTATCGAAACTAATGAAGATTGGCTTGAAGTTTTTCTCATAAAATAAATAATTCTTCTATATTAAAAAAAGAATCTAAAAAGCAGATTGAGAATTTTTAATTAATTATTCCCGTTTTTTAATTTCTCAAGAAATCCCTTTAAAGTATTATAATTCATTGCGCCTACTACTTTATTGATTGGTTCACGATTTTTAATAAAAAGAGTAGTCGGAATAGCCGATACTCGATATCGACTCGCAATTGCAGGAACAGCATCAACATTAACCTTAAGAAAAATAAAATCATTAGCATATTCTTGCTGGAGTTTCTCAAAAATCGGAGCAAAAACCCTGCAAGGCCCACACCAAGTAGCCCAAAAGTCAATAATTATTAACCTATTAGGATAATCGTTGATAATTTTATCAAATTCTTCAGCAGAGGTTATATTTACGATATGTCTTGGCATTGAACTTAATTTTAAAAGTTCTTCTGCTTTTTTTAACCTTATTTTACGGAGCTCTTCATCCATCATTAGTATTCAGAAATTTTATTTTGTAAGATTAAATTTTTTGTAAACAATTAAAATATACCCTAATTACTTATGTTTAAAAATTAAAATTATTATTTAAACATCTTTATTATAAACAAAAATTCTAATCATGGAAACGAATTAAATGAAAAAAGTTGAATATTGATAAAAAGTTGGTTATAAATTAATTAAATCAAATCGTTTTATTTTTTTTAATGAAAAAGTTTAAATTTTTAAACTATTCGGTTTGTTAAAAATTCTTAAAAATTAAAGATTCTTAAAATTCTTTAATTAAGGGAGATAATTTATGATGAATATACATTACCTATTTATTTTAAAAAAGAACGGGGTTTGCGTTTATTCACGAAATTTCACGAATGAATTTGATTTACAGGAACAGTTGATAACACCTTTCTTTTCTGCAATTTTAAGCTTTTCTCAGAATCTTATATCGAGAGATTTAGAAGAATTAGAGATGAGCGGGCTACGATTCATATTTAAAATTGAAGAAGAGTTCATATTTGTTATCCTTGCCGATTCAAGTGTAAGTATACTTTATATTTCCTCGAGACTGAAAATGATTAGCGAAGTTTTTTATAAATTTTTCAATTCTTTAGATGATATGGATAAACATAGAGAAATCGAGAGTCCTCAATTAGACGAGGAAATAGACCTTATTATTACCGGTATGGAGGATTTAGGAGATGTATTCTATAATAAAGTAATAAACTTATTTGAAGGATTAATATTTGAAAACGAAATAATCGGTGCAGCTTTACTTACGTCGAAAGGAAATGTAATATATTCTTCGCTTCCGCACGATATATTGGTGAGCTCACTTAAAGAATTAGAAATTAGGTTTATGACGGGAGCAATAACTCTACCCGAAATGTTTTTTAGTTTAGAAAATGGTCAAAAAGTATTTAGCAAAATAGTTTATCATCATAGAAGGGATATGCACTTTTTTATAGTCTTACTTTTTGATAAAAACATTCCGCTTGGTATGGCGGACATTATGCTTCATAAAGTAGGAAATAGAATAACAAAAAGAATATTATAAGTTGAGAAATCTTAAAATACTAATTTTTAATTTTGGATAATAAAGCATTTTGAGCGTTATTTATAATTAAATAGAGACGATATTCGAGATGTATGACATCATTATCATCGGAAGTGGAATTGCAGGATTATCCTTCGCATATAAAGCATCTAATTTTGCGGATGTTCTTTTAATTGATAAAATAAAAGATATAGATTCTTTTCCTGAAAAAGTTAATCTTTTTATTGAGCATAACCGTCCTTTTGTAGAGGATTTGCCAATAGACTTTAATAATAAAGAAATTTTCCCCAGAATTCATGATTGCCTTAATTTAATGAGCGAAAAAAAAGATGGGATAATTTATGCATCCGAATTCGGTGAACCATTTGGTTATATGATGAATACTAATAATTTTCAGAAAGAGCTTGCAATAAAATTTGAACAAAATGGTGGCTTTTCGCTTTTTAATAATAGAGTTAAAAAAATCTTACGACATCCCGATTATATAGAGATAATTACGGAAAATGATACTTATAAAGGAAAAATGGTTGCTCTTGCAACAGGTTCTCATGCTTTTGAACTGCAAAAATCCTTAGGATTTGAGACTCCTGATCGCTATATGGGCGTTTATGCAAATTTATACGATGAGAAAGGAATAATAGATGAAAACCTAAAAACCACCTATACTTTTCATATAAATACAAAAATTAGTAAGAGCGGACCTTTCTTTTTCAATAAAGGCTTCGATAAAATAACAACGGGTTATTTAGGAGATTATTATATGTCTGATGTAGAGATAATAGAAAAATTGAAGAGAGTTCTCAAAAATTATAAGAGAATCCAACCATTTATTAAAGATTTAAAAGTAAAAGAGGAACCAAAAGTCGTTGCTATTTCAAAACATCCAATTAAGCATTTTTCTCAAGATAGAGCATTAATTTTAGGCGAGGCTGCCGGATTAGTAACCGCTTTTTTCTATGAAGGAATCGTTTGCGGATTTTGTTGCGCAGATGTTGCGGCAAAGACTATAAAACCACTTTTGGAGAAAGAAAGTAATTTCAAACGAGAAGATTTAATGAATTATGACAATGAAATTAAGAGAATACTATTAAGCGCTTTTTTTAAAAATGGTGATGCTTCCGAATATATGTTCTATAGTGCTCCGAGTGCAATGAAAATTCTATGGGAGACTTATATCGAACTTATTAATACAAATAAAACATTAAGGCGTTATATTTATGACGTCCATATACTTCAAGATTTATCCAAATATGATACAAAAAGAGATCGTTGGGCAGGTGAAAGAATTTTTGCAAAATTACCTATTACTTCTAAAATATCATTAGGTCCAAAATTCTTTAGAGCTTTATTTAAACTATAAAATTTATCATTTTAAATAAGAGGAATAGAATTTTAATCCGTAAAATAAAGATGCTCATCAAAACCCGTCTCTGCGGTTAAATCTTGTCCTAATTTTTGGATTGCTCTTTTTGAAGGTGTTTGGAGGATCCTTCGTGCAATATTTACTACTTTAGCAAGTTTAGTGTCGGGAAATTCTTTTATAATGGGGTCATATCGGGAAAATAAAATTCCTGCAGTATACACACCCGTTTGCCCGTGGCCTGCTGTTGAGCTTACCTGCCAATGTTCTACCTTAAATTCTATATTTTCAATAAGATGAGAACAAAAGAACCATTCTAATAATAAAGGTATACGTTTAGATTTACGTTTACTTTCTTTGAGCATTTTAAAAGCGCGATTAAGGCGATCAGGATGCATTTGCTTAAAAACACGTTCATAATTATCTGTCATATGGTCTTTTACTATTGCTTTTATTTTTTCTAAAATTTCAATAACTTTCTGTGCTCTTTCTGGCGGATGTTCTTGTTCAATCTGTTTAATGTAACCTTCTATCGTATCATTGGACAATGCACTCTGATCTATATCCGTAGATCCTCTACTTGGTTGACTTGAACTGCCAGTTGCCTGTAAATGTTGGGCTACCGATACCGTTCCTTGAGGGGGCATTGGTGCAATTTGCTTTTCTTTCATTGTAAATACTTCATCAATCGTTAATTGCCCTTGCCGTACTTTATTTACAATTTCTTCAATTTCTTGAGACGAATAACCTATTTGCATTAAATAATATCTTGCACTGGCTAATTGGTTTTCTAAAGCCATATTTTGGTCATACTGCGTAGCTGCCCCGAATTGCTTTTCCAATTGTTCATCTCCAATTAAACTTATTTTCTCTTCAGTTATTTCATTAAGCTTTAGCGAACCTAATTTTGTAAGAATGTATTCAATTTGTTCATCGGTTAAATAACTTAAATTTCCCGTAGGACCAATCATATATGAGACTTTCTCCATCTTTTTTAAGAAATCTTCAATATCTTTTTGAGTTTTTCCTTTCGAGATAATCAAAAAATGCTCAAGAAAAACTCTATTGAAACCCGCCACTATTCTTAAGATTTTCTCATCAAAACCATTCAAATGGGCATATAATTTATCTCCTTCTAATTCAGGAGGGCATTTTATCCCTAACGCCATGATGTTATCGATAATCATTGAAATATAATCCGATTTCTGCATAACATCTCAAATTTTTAGTTTTTACGGTCTT
>CAZVTX010000315.1:4024-4393 GCA_964629395.1 uncultured archaeon | reverse complement strand
AATTCAAAAGAAAATTTAAAAAAAATAATAGAATTTTCAAAACAATTTAATATTATAAAGATAAAAGATATTATTTACAATTATTTATCTTCCTAAATCCAATCATCTAATAGTCTATTCTTTCTAATAATTTCATTATAATCATCAATTGTGAAATCTTTTTTATTACAAATTAATTTTTTATATGCCAGGTAAGCATCTCTCTTTTTATTCAACTTAGCTTCTATATTTTTAAATAAATTTTCAGCGGATTCATTATTAGTACAAAAGATTAAACAATAAATTGGATTTTTTATTGATTTTAATCCTGGAATATCTACATTTGATACAAATTTAAAAAAATTTCTTAATTTATTCATAAAGATTTCT
>CAZVTX010000315.1:0-4014 GCA_964629395.1 uncultured archaeon | reverse complement strand
AAATATATGTTATATTCATAATATCTTATTTGTTCTTGCTTAAACTTATTTATAATTTTTTTGCTTTCTTGTTCTATTTCTGATAATGTCATCCCAAACACATCCAAAAAGAACCGATTCCGTCTATCATCACTAAACTTATTTGAATTATTACGCAAAATAGCTTCCCATGAAAAATTTATAAAAAGTTCTGTTCCTTGAAATTTTTCACCTTTTTCATTTAATTTTACTTTACCATTTTTATTTAATAAACGTTTATTAATAATATATTCAATTAAAGACCAATCTAATTTTCCACAAGGATCAATAAAAAAGAATGTTGGTCTATTTTCAATTTTATTTAAAATTTCTTGAATTGCTTCTTTACAATCCTTATTATATAAAAAAATTTGGTTTTTTTTAGGATACTTAGTTGTGGGCCTATATTTCCAAACACTTTTAGCAATAGGAATTCCATCTTTGATATCTCCTATTAGTTTTTCTTCTTTAATTCCTTGGAAAAAAAAGCCTTTTTTTATTATATCCTCTATACTTGCTTTAAGCTGTTTATAATGTTTTTTTTCCTTTTCAATAAAGTGAAAATCTAATGCTTCTTGCTTTAGAGCGGTTTTTTCTAAAAAAATAAGACTTGAGCCATAAATTTTTTTACCTCTTAAAATAACATAACCCGTTCCAGCATGAGTTTCTACGATTGCTCGGTATCGTCTTCCTCTACCACAAATAATTGAATTCCAAAGAGGAATATAATTTTTTAAAAAATTATATTTAAATTCATCTGTTTTATCTTTTATTTCGATAAGATTTGAAGGACTTTCACACATAAAATATAAAATAATGATGACAATTAATTTATAATTATATTATTATTTTCATTTTTAAAATTATATTAATTAACAAAAAAAAGTATTTTATATTATGAATTTTTTACCTGCTCAAAATAGTTTATTAAGTTTTTGAAAACATAATGAGCAGGGCCAAATCCTTGCGTTGCAGATTTGCTTAAAATTTTACAGAGTTGGTCATTAAATTTGCATTCTTTTGTTGTGAAGTTAAGTTCACGAATATTATAAAAACTACGCCAAAATTGTGTTGGCCAATCCACAAGTGGTCTTAGAGTTTCATTATATTTTATTTCACCTTCTTTAGAGAGTTCAAGCGGTTTATTTAGAGTATAAAAGTAATCATCGTCTCCTCTTTTTTCGATATTTATTATTCCGTCTTTTTCAATTTCTTCCATTATTTTAATTAAACTTTCTCTTGCAATATTTTTATTCAATTTACTCAGACTTATTGCTACATCTTCAAGAGAAATCCCGTTCATCTTAATCATCAGATACTCTCGTGCTATTATATTATATTTTAATGGTACGGTCTCATGATCCATTTTATTATATTGAACTAAATCACCGAGAATTTTTCTTGCAACTAAATATTTAAGAATTATCTGATCCTCGGGCGAAAAATCCCTTTTGAATAAATCAGAATTTATATATTCTCCGTAAAATGCTTTTAAAATCGATTGAATGGAATAATATCCATCAATTAGGGCATTATTTAATGTTTTTAAAACATTAATACGATAATTAATATCCTGTAAAAATCTCTCTTTGTCTACTTTTACGCTTCTAACAATATGAGGTTTAGTATTTAATACACCAAAATAATCATCCCATATTTTTTTAAACCTATAAGATTGGGTATTAGCAATCCCCGCTAATTTTTTAACAACATCAGCTAATCTTTCTAAAAATTCTTGTTCGCTTACTACAGGCATAATATCCCCATTTTAAAAATGATTTTGAAATATATAAAAATTTAGAAATTAATTAATTTGAAATTTCTTGAATTACCTCTAAAACTCTATCCATTTGTTCCTCATTTATAACTAATGGAGGCAAGAGTCTAATAACCGTTAAACCTGCATTTAATACTAATACTCCTAATTCTTGTGCTTTTTGAATCATTTCCCTTACTTTTTTCTTATATTCAATACCGATCATTAGTCCTAAACCTCTTACGTCCCTGATAATTTGATTTTTATCTTTAAGTTCCGTTAATTTTGATAGTGCCTTTTCTCCCATCTTGGCAGAGTTCTCAACTAACTTTTCCGAGATAATAATTTCTATTGCGGCGTTTGCTGCAGCGCAAACAAGTGGATTCCCGCCAAATGTGGTATTATGTTCTCCAACTTCCATTTTATTAAATAAATTTTCTGAGGCGACAGTGGCTCCCATAGGTAATCCTCCGGCTATAGCTTTAGCCATACAAATGACATCAGGCACGATATCATAATGTTCAAATGAAAACATTTTCCCGGTTCTTCCGAAACCCGTCTGTACTTCATCAGCAACCAAAATTATATCTTTTTCATTACATAATTCTCTTAGTTCTTTAACATATTCTTTTGGAGCGGGATGAACGCCTCCTTCTCCTTGAATAAACTCGGTAAAAATAGCCACGGTATTATCGTTTATTAATTCTTTTACGGATTCAATATTTCCGAAAGATGCCCATTTAACATGCGGACTTAACCATGATAAAAAAGGCTTTCGATATTTCATATTAAAAGTCATAGCAAGTGCACCTAAAGTCCTTCCATGAAAATCACGTTTGAAAGTTATAATTTCGGGGGATTTTTTATCTCTATTTGCCGCTAAAACTAATTTTAATGCACACTCTACAGATTCCGCTCCGCTGTTCGATAAAAATGCTTGATTAAGTTCTTTTGGGGTAATTGATATTAATTTTTCCAATAATCTTGCCCGTGCTTCAACGGGGGTTCCGGGTGATATCATTATAAGTTTTTCCAGTTGAGCTTTAACTGCTTCTATAAATTTAGGATGACTATGTCCGATATTTAAGACAGCATGTCCGGCGATGCAATCGATATATTCTTTCCCCTCCGAATCATATAATAAAGCTCCTTTTCCTCTTTCAATTACAAAATTTTTCTTAGGAAATAATTTGGTATGATATTTTTTTTCCAGTTCTATAATTTTTGTGGGTTCAAAATTCGTCATTACTTTACAACTTATTCATTTATATAAGAATATAATATTAGGAATATTTTATTAAAAATTAGTTTTATCTAATTATCGTGAATTTTTAAAACAAGAATATTTAATTTGATACATGTTTTCATTAATATTTTCTACGTTTTCTATTAAATAGAACATGATTTTTTGCTCTTGTTGGGTTATAACGGGAAAATTATAATATTCCGATTTATATTTAATATCCTTCCCTTTCTTACGGTAATTTTCAATAAATTGGATATGTTTTTCTAATCTATCTTTGATTTTATTAATACATATCTCTTTAATATTTTGTAAATCTTTCTCAAAAACTTTCTTAAATTCGGGATTTAATTCATAGCCAATAGAATTTCTTGCCGAAATTATTGCGGCTAAAGTGGTGGTTCCTGTACCCCAGAAAGGATCTAAAACGAGATCGCCGTATAAAGAATACATATTAATCAGTCTATATGGAATTTCTAACGGAAAAGCAGCAGATCTATCTCTTAAATTGTTATTTTTTTGAGAATTTTTTATTTTTTGGGTCATACCTTTAATATCCATCCAAATATCTGAGAACCAAAGATTCCTTTCTTCCCAAAAATAAGCACTATTATATCTTATTTCGGATTTTGAAGTAATGCCTCTTTTTTCTTTGCCCTTTCTGAAAATTAGAATATATTCATGTTCCAATGTAGCATAAGCGTTTGGGGGCAACATTCCCGATCCTAAAAATTTATTAGGGCTATTTGTTGGCTTTCTCCATAGAATACTCGGTAATAATATAAAATCCCTATTTCGGAAAGCATTAATGATTTTAACGTGATTCGGAAATAATTGAAAAACTTTTCTCAATGTCCTGGTTGCATCTCCGATATTAATACATGCAATCCCTCCTGGTTTCAAAACCCTTGTTACCTCATCCCATATTTTTTCTAATTCGAAATGCATTAATTCAAATGCTCTTAAAGCATCTCCTAAGTCTAATGCTTTACCGATT
>CAZVTX010000314.1:1508-4403 GCA_964629395.1 uncultured archaeon | reverse complement strand
AATTTATCAATTTGGGATGTTGCAGGGCAAGAACGATTTGAAGATTTAAGAACGACCTTTTATAGAGGAGCTCAAGGAGCGTTACTAATATTTGATTTAACACGTAGAAAAACATTTGAAGAAATAAAATTTTGGTATGAAGAAATTACGAAAGTTTTAGGAAAAGAGGTTCCTTTTGTTTTAATTGGGAATAAAAACGATTTACTTAAGGATGTGGGACGAGGCATAGAAATTACTGAAGTCAAAAAGTTAGCTGAAGAATTTAATAGTATTTATATTGAGACTTCCGCTAAAACCGGAGATAATGTTGATAAAGCATTTTTAAAATTAACGGAACTAATATTATCTAAAGAGGGAATAATTCTTGAGAGCACAATAACTAAGCCTATAATTAATTTAGTTATAAAAAGTAATATAAAAAAATATATTAAATTAAAGGGCCTAAATACTTCAGCAAAAATATTTAATGAAAATCATTTAAATAATATTCTCACATCAATTTTGGACAGGGCAATTTTGCGAGCACAGCAAAATGGTCGAAAAACCGTTCGAGCGGTGGATTTATAAAGGGGCTCCAGCAAAAGGTAAAAGGTCGAGAAATACTATAATTATATCATTTAGCACTAATGCTTCTGCGACATTTCCTTCCGCCTCAATTTTACCATCCAAAAAAGCGGACGTAGCATCCCCGCTTAAAAATATATCCGCCGCAGTATATAATTCCATTTAAAATTATAATGTTGGCTCTTCTACTTTTCCCTCACTCCAAGAAACTTTATCATTCTCGGCTCTAATCACATATGTTCCAACGTTAGAGATTATCATTTATACTATAAACTCCTCTTCTTCTAAAATATCCTGTATTTTTTTGTTTAAATTTTCAAATTTATAGAATATATCAAATATTAGCGTGATATCATTAGAGTCTATATCTTTTACGCCTTCCATATATACATTATACAAATTGTGAATTCAAATTGCGAATTCATAATTGAATTAAAGTCTACCAAAGTATTTGAATCAATTCGTAGATAAATTGTAAGGAATGGTTTTATTCGCCCTTAACATGAAACCTTGAGTAAAAGTATCAAGTAAAATAATCATCCTTATGATAAAAAACATTAAAATAGACTTAATTGGTTAAAAGATCTGGGAATTGAGTCAAAACCAGAGGCAGAAATGCTATATCTCATCGGATGCACTCTTTCCTATAAAGAAAGAGAAATAGCTCAAATTACGGTAAAAATTTTTAAAAAATTAGGAATTGATTTTATTATATTCGAAAATGAATCGTATTACGATTCTCCACTTTTAAGAACAGGACGTTATGATCAAGCTTTAGAATTAATGAAACATAATATCAAAATGATTGAAGATTCAAGGGCTGAAAAGGTAGTGTTTTCATGTGCGGGATGTTATCGTACATTCAATAGTAACTTTCAGAAAGAATTAGGTAAACTCGGGTTTAAATTACAGCACATCTCTCAATTCTTAGATAATCTCCTTAATGAAAATAAATTAAAACTTAAAAATAAAGAAAAAATCGTGACTTATCGTGAACCGTGTCATTTTGGTCGCCACGAAAAAATCTATGACGAACCGAGAAATTTAATAAAGGCAATTCATGGAATAAAATTAAATGAGATGGACAGAAATTTGATAAATGTATGGTGTTGCGATGCTGCTTGCAATGCTGAATCAGCTTTTAAAAATCATGCATTAAATACATCTAAGGAAAGAATAAGGGAGGAAGAATTAGCGGATGCAGAGATATTACACTCTTGCTCCCCCTTTTTCAAAAGGAATCTTGAAAATGGTTCAAAAAAAGCCAAATCAAGATTAAAAATTATGAATTTAACTGGATATTTAATTAATTCTATGGAATAATAAAGAGGTGATAATAATGGATGCTGAATTAAAATTAAAGATATTATTTTTAATTATAATTATTATTGAAATACCACTGGGGTTATTAATGATAATTGTTCCTAATTTAGTAATTGACCTTTTAAGCTTTCCTAAACCTCAAGACCCCATAATTTTCGGTGTTGCAGCAAGTTTATGGTTGGCTTTTGGTGTTATCTCGTTTTTGGGCTATAGAGAACCAATGAAGTATTTCCCGATTATTTTATTTCAATTTACTTATAAATGTATATGGTTTCTTGGAGTAATAATCCCTCAAGCATTAGCAGGAAGCATTCAGACTTATGGAATTACAATGATAATCGTTTTTGCCTTTTTTGTTGTAGCAGATATCATTGTAATTCCCTGGAATAAAATACTTGAAAAAAAATGATGCAAATTAAGCTTATCGTTAAATATAATTATTTTTTTAATTTATATTGAGGCAGTTCTTGTTTTCATTCATTCCTTTATTGCTTTTTGGTTTATTTTGCCTTCCTTAATATTAATTAAAGAAGCATATTGATAAAGCAGAAAGTCTTAAAAAAAGAGATCTCTCTGATGAAATTATTTTTGATGCTCTAGCAATGTCATGTTTTCAAGCAGTAAATACAGCAATAGAATTGGGAGAGTATATAATATCTGAGAAGAATTTAGGTTTTCCTGCAAAATATAAGGAGATTTTTGAATTACTTTATAAGTCAAAAATTATAAATAAAACAACTTTAACATGTATTAAAAGATCAATATTTTTAAGAAATCTTATTGCGCATGAATATTATGAGATTACTTAAGAAGAATTAACAGAGATGGTTGATCTTTTAGATTGTTTCAAAGAATTAGTAAAAAAAGCCAAATAAATGATTTTATTTATATCTCTAATCTTTACTCCTTTAGAAAGTTTTATAATATTTATCTTTCCTAAGCAAATGTTTATTATTATAATCAAAATTTAGAAACAAATTTAATTTATAATCGAAAAGTAAAAATTCA
>CAZVTX010000314.1:0-1408 GCA_964629395.1 uncultured archaeon | reverse complement strand
ATTATAATCAAAATTTAGAAACAAATTTAATTTATAATCGAAAAGTAAAAATTCATACTTGATTTTTTTAATAATATAACATTATTTAACGATTTCAATTTTGAGAATATATTAAAATGAGAGAGCAGATCATCTGTCTAACATATTTTGATCAGATTATCGGTCCTAATAAGTTCTATTGTACGGAAGAACTTAAAGATCCAACTGAGGAGCCCGATCTCGAAAAAATCATGGAATTTAATGACCAAGAGGGAACATTTATTTTTGCTTTTAGGAAATATCAAACGATAAATCATATCTTTTCAATTAAATCGGAAAAAGCCCGCGGCGGCAAAGAATTACTAATGCTCTCTCTTTTAATTAAGGCAGTATATTTTAGAAAGGAAATAATTGATGTTTTTAAGTATTTAGAATCTAAAGGGCCCATTTTAGAGCAATTTGCGGAAGAAATAAAGCAATTAAAGGAATTACCCGAAATTTTACATAAATCAAAGAGCATAAATCTAAAAAATGTTTTGGATATTGCTGATGATGATTTTAGGAGGAACTTCCTAAATTTAATTGAAAAATACAAGAAATTATTATATCCTTCCATGGAAATAATTCCGGTTGAAGATGATTTAAAGAAAATATTTATAATAGGTGCTCAAGGTGTTGGGAAAACTACTTTCTTAAAAAATGTAGAGGCAATTCAATTTTATAATCAATACAATAAGAGTCTACCGACAAAGATTTACGAAATTATAATTGAGAACCTTAAAATAATGACTTATGAATGTATTGAGACAGATTTTAAATGCGATGTATGTAAAAATAATGCAGAATGTTTAACTGAAGCACAAGGATTTGTATTTATTATAAATGCTTCAGATATAAGTTCTTTAAAAATAGCAAGGGAAAATCTCAATAAACTAATAAATAAATGCAGCATCATTAAAGAAGACAAAATACCCGTTTTAGTTATCGGCAATATTTTCAAGGATAATTCTAAGGATATCCTGGATCCCGAATTACTTGAAGAATATTTTAATTTTGAAGATATAAAAGATTGCGGGATTAAAATAAAATATCTACCTATTGATATCAGAAGTGATAATAAAGGAATTGTCAAGGCTCTTAGATGGATTGCTAAAAATATGCTTTAATAAAAATATTCAAATCATTTCTAAATATAATTTTACAATTTTAATTTTTAATCTGATCTCTTTAATATTTTAAGATTATGTATGATTTTCCAAAAGATTTATATAGTATGAATAGTATGATCATATTAATATGATCATGCAAATATGATCGAAAAATTTTTTTAATCATATAAGAAGATGACCGAGTTTCAAGGAAATAAAGGTAAATTTTTCTTTGGTTCCGTAAAAGTAGGAAATAGGGGACAAATTGTAATACCTCTTAA
>CAZVTX010000313.1:0-4405 GCA_964629395.1 uncultured archaeon | reverse complement strand
TAGATGATGGAATATATTATTTTATAATAATCGCATATAATAAATTCGGTAATACTAATTCAAATTGTATCGAAATTAGCATTCAATTTCCAAATATGGAAGAAAATAATAATCGCTTTTTATATATTCTAATGATTATAATTTCAAGTTTTTTAATAAGTATTGAGATTTTAATATTTATATTAAGTGTAAAAATTATAAATAGAATGAAAAATAATAATAGCACTCCAACCAGTATATCCTCCAGCAGATCCCAACAATATTCACACATAAATTACTTAGTATTTTTTTCATTTAATACAACTTATTTCAATTTAATTTCTATCATTCTTACTTCCATAATTTTTTTCTTCTATCTCATTAGATTTTTTTATTTTCTTTGTTAATTCCTTTTCTCTCTGCTCATACATGTAAGAAATAAGTGATTTTATTAATTTTCTAATAAAAAGATATCCCAAGAATAATATGATGGCAGAAAAATAAATCCACGATATTATAAGTAAAATCTCTATATAAAAAAAGTTCGATAAGTTAGGAAACCATACGATTAAAACATGCAGAAATATTAAAAGGATAGGTGAAAGAAAAAAATTCAAAAAAAGGAAATCCAGAAAAAATTGTTTCATATTAACCTCTGAAATTATTTTAGGATCCCTTGACGCAAATCTAAATTCAGGATAATTTCCATCCTTCCAAAAACTATGAAATCCTTTTCAAAATCTAGGAAAAAAGAAAATCAAAAACCAGATAAGTACTATCGTGAGTAAAAGAGATGTATAAGAAATTTTTGAAATTATCGAATGTTCTATACCCAGAATATAATATATTATCGAAATTATCCCAGAAATTATACTTATAACTACGAGCATTAACATCGCATACCATAATAGTTTAAATAACTTATTAGATTTAATCTTTTCTTTAGGTTCCTTTAAGTTTTTTTCACTATCTTTAAATCTTTTTAAAATTTTTTGGTCATACTTACCCCTTTCGATTGCTGCATAATATCCTTCAGCTATTGATGTAATTATAGATACTATACCTAATATGTATGATAAAAAAAGGATTGTAAAGAAAAATCCTTCAATATCTTTAAAAATGATTAAATCTAATGGATCAATTAAAATTAGCATTATAAAAGGAAGAAATAATAAAATTATTATAGATATTAAAATTGCATGTTTTACTTTTATTCTATAAGATAATTCAAATGAAATAAATCTCATAAATCCAAAGCAACCAAAACTTATAGTTAGACCTCCCAATAAAAATAAAAATCCAGATATTTTAATATCAGAATATGTAAGCCATATTATATAAAAAACTAAATATATAATCCATAATGTAATGAAAATTATTAGTAATACTTTTAAATTATATAAGTTATTTTAATTATTATCATCCATAATTTTTCACTTGAATATCTTAGCTTTTTAACAATTAAAATTATTTAATAGAAAAATTAAAAAAAATATCATTGTAAAAATGTGAGCCATTTAATTATAAATATCACAGAAAAGATAATAGCTGATAAAGCTAATACCGTATGTGGAATTTTCCAATTAATGGGGCAGTATTTATAAATTAGAATATCAGCAGATATAGCAACCCCCCACAATATAGCTGCAACTGTGAGGTCTATCATGGATAATACTATATCCGCTGTATCATCTAAAGGCAAAACAGGATATCCTAAAATATTCGTAATTATGCCACAAATCGTTAACGCTACCCAAAGAACCTTTAAATATGGATCTGTTAATATCTTTTCTGCACCTATAAATTTTCCACGTAAAAATGATGTTGCTGCAGTTATAATTGCTGTTATTATACTAATAAGCATTAACGCAAAATATATTTTTTTTGATTCACCATAATAATATAAATATCCTAAGAATGCAGAAATACCAGCGATCATTAATATAGGGCTAATTTTTGCAGACCAATCCCATTTAGGACCCATTGCCACAGCAAGGCCATCTAATAGCATCATCCATGAGGCCCAAGTTCCCATAGCTATATCTAATCCCGCAATAGAGGCCCATTCATCTTCAATTAAAGGCTCCTCTCCGTCATTGGATTTTGGATTTGATAATTGAGCGGTAGATCGTTTTTGATCTAAATCCATATTTGATGTCATAAGATTACCTGTAGATTCTAAATTTTCAACTCTTATCTCAAATAAGGGGGGAAAGAAGCCGATTTGCATATCAAAAATCTTTTCTTCTTCACATTACCACTTGTGATAATTTCATCCATCTTAGGATTAACGATTATGTTAAAATATTTAACCTTCAAACAGAGACAATTCCTATTAGTGGGCTTCACATGGATTTGTGTAGCAAGCCCATATTGGCCTGATGCTATTTCATTCATTTTAGTAATAACAACAGGAAAAGTGTTGGAGAATAGTATTTATTTTTTTGTAGCGAATTTTTTAGTACCCCCATTACATATTACATGGATGCTGGCAATGACCGATTTTCTTTTTAAGGAGAAACAAAAGGTTTTAATGACGATCTTTACTATTGAGGCCGTGATTTTTGAAACCGTTTTTTTTAGCATTTATTTTACAGATTATACCTTAATTGGGACACGAATTTCTGTATTTGTTGTCGAATGGGGACTTTTTATTGATTTATATCTTTTATTTTCAATATTATTCTTTTTAATCATAGGTTTACTTTTTGCTAAAGAAAGTTTGCATTCTCAAAACAAACCATGATTATATTTATCAACTTTCGAAGTTGAGTTTTAACAAACCCTAAGACCAACAAATAAATGGTGCGCAAATGATCTCCTCATGATAAATTAAATAGTAAATCGTAGGAATTATTAACACAAATATAAGAAAAATTAAAATAAATATCAAAACTCCGTTTGCGAAACCAGCAAAAAAAGTATCAGAGAGATATTTATGAAGTAAAATAGTGAGATAAAAGAACCATGAAAAAAACATAGGAATTTCCAAAATTTTGATCAAGTTTTTTCTCAATATTGTGTCCTCCAATAAGTATCCGATAAATACAATCATAAAAAAGCTGATACTCGATAGCAATAAAAAGAATTTAAACCATTTAACTAATAATTTCTTCATTATTAGATCTTCATTTTTACGATATTCCAAGAAAGGGACAGCAAACACAAAAATTAAAAGAATCGTAGAGAATAAAAAGCCAAACAAATAAAAAAATGTATTATATTGTTGGAATAGCATAAAAATAATCCCATCCTTAATTTTAATTAAATCTCTCTTCTATACCCTGTTTTATCAACTTATCTCCAATTATTAGACAGAAAATACTAAAAGTTAACGCCGTACAGCCACATAAAAATGCTAATCTTGTTGACATAGTTAGTAAACCCGTCCATCCACCTATAAATCCAAGTATTCCTCCGGTAACCCCAAGTACTATATCACCAATAAAATACTCATTATATAACTCAATCAATGGTATAAATATATCGGCAATATCTAAAATAACTCCAGTTATTGCTAATCCAAGATCAAGAATAGTAACCCATTTACTTACGTCTAAACCGCCATCCTTTATCGGTAGAACCTTTCTGCATATATGTGTAGTAAAGGCAACTACTGCCATAAAAAGAAGACCTAATCCTATACCTGTAAGACACAATCCTTTTTTTATTTTGTCAGATTCTAAAAATAATTTGATAATCCATACTATAAACCCAATAATGGTGACTGCCAACCCTATTCCAAACGCTTTAAATTCCTCTTTCTTAGGAGCGTATACAAAACCAACAACGGCATACCCACCACCCGCTAAAGCTATTCCATCAAATATACCAATTATATATTCCCAGAAATATTCTGGATTCTCACTTATTAATGTGATGATATTTTGCTGTGGATTATTACTTAATTTGGGTGTAGAACTACTCTCAGAAGATTGGCCCCAAAAATCATCAGGGAATTTATAGATATTAGGTTCTATATTAAAGCAACTAGCTATTACTCTGACTCCATAATCATTAGATTCAAAATAAGTAGTAAGCGTAGGAATTTTTAAGTCTAATATTTCATAGTCTGCTATACCGACATCATATCCAAACATAAAAAAAAGCATCCCAGTAATTTTAATTTTATTAACAGAAGCATCTACATTAATATCTAAAAAGGTGCTTAACACAAACATTACCCCTACTATAGAGACTAAGGTGAGAATAACCGCAATCAGCATAATCGCAAACATCGCGTATATGAAAGCAAGCACGATGGCCTTTAATAGACTTTGAATGAGAAAAAGCACACCTTCCACGATTTTCTCAACTAAGTTCATGCCCACTTCCTTGACCCATTCAAACAACGCTATGAAAAATCCTGCCACAGCTAAGAGCACATCAATTATGAACAAAACAATATCTATAATTAACTGGAAAA
>CAZVTX010000312.1:0-4434 GCA_964629395.1 uncultured archaeon | reverse complement strand
TTATTACGGTTCATTCAAGCCACGTTAAATTTTTTGGTCCATCGCCGGGCGATTGAGACCTGTAAGTAAAATTGGCAGGACGATGGCTGAGTTGAAACCCTCCCAGCTCATAGACCATTAGGCAGCCGAAATACGGTGAGCCTCGAAAATAAACTTGGGTAAGACCCGGGAAAGTCGTCTAATGAACCCGTAATAACTTTTAATAAAAAGAAAAAAGAAAACTAAGCACAACGGCTCCGGAGGGAAAGCTAAAAGGAGGTCATATAATTGACCCGTCTAAATTAGCGGATGCTATAACAATTTATTTAAATTGATTCCAAATATCTGAATTGTTCCTTGTATAAGAATAGAAGAATTACTTAAAGGATTAGAATGTATTCTGGCTAAATAAGGAAAAAAGTTTAATGGTTAGAAGTAATATTATTACAAGAAGTTTTATTTTAATTCTTTAAATGCTTCTTTTTTAAGTAAATCAAGGTAGAATAACGATAATTCGTCATTTATTAATCCCAATTCCCAATTATTATGAATAACATCAATCATATAATCAGGAAAAAGAGTAGAAACATAGATGTCGGATAATAAACAAAGCCAGATTTGGTCGTTATTATCTTTAAAAGATTTTACAATATTCGCATCTGTTAGCTTTTTTATGTTATAAAAAGCATTATGCATTTTAAATCCTAATTTAGAATATATTTCTTCAGGTTTAATTGGTTCATTGTGTAAAATGTGCATTATTTCATAAATTCCGGGGTTACTTATTAGATTTAATAATAATTGATTATCGGAATCAGTAGGCTCGTAATTTTTAAAAAATTCTAATATTTTTTTAAAAAGAAATTCCCTAATATTTGGCGATGTTTTCTTTAAAGCTTTTAATGGAGGTGCACGCATAATACCAATATCCCTAATTAATAACAAATATTTTACTTTTCTCACTCCTTCTACAATTTCCTTTTCAATTATTATATTGCTATTTATTAGTGGTTTTGTAAAACGTTCTACATTTTCAATATCCTTTTTTAATTGATGTTTTAAATATTTTAAAAGATCTCTCGTTGTAATAGGCCCCTCTTTAAGAATTTCTAATATTGTTTTTGTAATTTCATTCTTTAAAAAAAAAGCAAGTTTTTGAGTTTCAGAAATTTTTGCTTTAGAAGCTACTTCATAACAATCGATAAAAAAATCTTTAAAATCCTCTTTAGAAATTTCATTAATTATTAATTCGCCTATAATGGATAAATAATTTGCGAAAATTTCAGATTGATCGTTTTGAGATAATATTATCGTAATTAAAAATTGATCACCTTTTTCATCTTTAGGTTTTCCTGTATAATAAAAAACTAACTCTCTATTTTTAATATTATATATAAAAACTCCCGGATCACTGGAAAGAGCACTTGAAATAAAAATTGATAATAAATCATCCTTAGTAATAATTTGTGATGTTCCTTCTGGAAATTCATATTCAATATTAAGTCCCATGCGGTTATCCCATGAACATAAAATCATTCCTTCAGGCATAATTAAATAATAATATTTTTTTAAACTTAATTAACAAATTAGTATATATGTATCAATTAGTTATACAAAAATATAAAGATAAAATTTCTCAAATTGCTGAAAAACTAAATGATTTTGAGATAATATTAGCCTTACAATTATTAACAACAACTAAGTTTGAATATAAACCCGATGAAGAAATTAAGAGATATGAAAAAAAAGAAAAAAAACTTCTTTTAAAAATGTTAGCTGATGTTACAATGGAGTTTATTGCCGCTAATCCTCAAAATTCTCTGGGATTATTATTACTGTCCTTAATCTACTTTGCACAAACTAATTTTAAAAAGGCTTATGACTATGCTAATAAAGCTTGTCAGAGAATTGAAAAATCATCGGAGTTATATAAAATTAGTTATGATCTTATTCAAGAAATATCAGAACATTTAGAAAATTATCCTGAATTATTCAAACATATTGACGAGCTTGAATTTGATATTAAAGAAACTTCAGCAAAAAAACTAGGATATACTTTATTATGCCCAAATTGCGGAAATTTTAATGATAAAAAAGCTAAATATTGCAGAATCTGTAAAAATAAATTACCTAAGAAAAAAAAATAAATACATTATTATATTGAGATTTTTTCATTAGTCAAATATTCTAAGATATATCTTGCAACTTTTTCTCCTTTATCAGTAAGCCGCCAAAATATATTTAAGTGTTCATCGCCTCTTTTTCGCTTTTTATGAATCGTCGCAACACTTTCTACTAATCCTTTCTTTAGTAAAAATTTAAAATACTTTTTCTTTTCATCAACAGAAAGAGGCATAAATTCATCTATTTCTAATTCGGTTAAGGGGACTCCAAGTAAACTTAATAATAAATCTCGTTCTTTAAAATTAAATTTAAAATTGCCGCAATTTTTTGATTTAAAAGTTATAATCTTTTTTTTATTATCAACATTAATTTTTAACTTTTCAGAAATCATTAAATGACTTTTAAAATTATTTCCTTATTGATAAATATGTAAAAGACTTATTTAATAATTATGTCAAAAATATATAATTATTCTTTATATTGAACAATTATTTGTTATGCTAATTTAAGAATTCAATTAGCTAGCCTGTTCGTTTATTCCTTTTTAATACTATTTTTGTCATTTTAATAAAATATAAACAAGATAATGAGATGAACAAAAAGAAAAATAGGTAATCAATTAAAGGAAATGTGGGTGATTTTGCCTTTCCATCCTTATAAGCATTATATTCATCTTCCGCAATTTCTAATAATGAATCTATTTTAATTTTTACGATATAAACTTTAGCAGGACTTATTTGTCCTAAAAACCATGGATAATCCCGAGATATATCCGAAGTATAGTAAGAAATATATATATATTGTCCTTTCACAACAGCAGCAGCATAAGAGGTATCTCCACAACTGGGAAGATCCGATAAATAAATTATTTTATCAGATTTAATATAATATATTGCAGTACGCTTCTTGGAAAATACGCTGCCCGAATTTTGAAATAATCCATCTTCTTCCGGCTGGTATCGAGCGACTGCGAAAATCTTATTGGAAATATTAAATAAACAAGGGCCATCTAAGCGTGCAAGAGAATCTACCTTATGATTCCATTCTTTATAAGGTGAATTACTCGTTGATATAAGCGTCCTTGATTCAGAATCGCCAAATATCCCGAATTTCTGAAGGCGTGTTATTGCAATTATAGAGCCATCCCCATTAAAGATAAAATCAGTCTCATCCGCTTCGGGCTCATCATATATCGTTGATATCTTTTTCCAATTAATGCCGTCAGTGCTATTATATAGATTTACTTCACCGCTGGTAAAAATAGGACAAAACCAACTTTTATTATCAAAAGTTTTCGCTCTCCAGAATCTCATTCCTTTAGGCTCAATTTCTTTAATTGAACTCCATGATTTTCCATCCTCTGAATATGAATAATACGTAGTTGTTATTTCTTCTTCAAACTCAGATTTAATCTCTCTAATAACGGGATAAATAAATAATTTGCCCCCGATAATACCAAATTTTGGATCTCTAATATCTTTTCCATCAACCTTAAATTCTTTAACATTTTCCCAATCTTTTGCATCTTTAGATTTTAAAATTTTAATAACTGAATCGTCAGTAGGGGCATGCTGAGAGGCAGAACGAAAAGTTAGAAAGAAATATCCTTTAAAATAAACCATGTCCGTAAAAGCATTATGAATTGCCTCAGAATTGACTTCAGAAATCTCATAATCTAAATTCGAATTTATTTCACAAGAATTAGGTCTTACAAACCAGTATACAAAAGTGCAGCTTATTAATATTAATAAACTTGAAATTATGATTAAAAAAATAATTATAAATGAGGTAATTTTTTTCATGATTCTTTTTTTCCATGTAACTTAATTATTTAATATTCTATTTCCAAATTAAAAAATTTTATGGCATTTTGAACGGTTTGCTTGCTTACTTCTTTCTGACTTATATTATGAGAGTAAGCAATTGCTGCAATTGAATAAACTACATTTGAGGGAACATTAACGGGTCCTCTTTTATAAGGATGCTGATAATAGCTGTCAGTCTCCGTAACTAATGAATTTATAGGACTTTTAGCGGATACATTACGCCACCGATTAAAGCCATATGCAGAACTGGGAACAGAAAGAATAAATCCCATCTTAGGAAGAGTTATGCCGTATTCTTCTGGACCTGAAAAGCAATGCCACATTACTCTATTTGGTTTTATGTTAAATTCTTTTAAAATATTTAGAATTGCTTGATTTGCACCATCTCTTTTATTAAATAGATGATTTGGGTGTTGCCTATCAATTTCATGCTCAGCAGCATTTCTTACATGAAGAACATATGGTTTTTCTAAATCCTCGCATAACTCAAAAATTTTTTTTAATT
>CAZVTX010000311.1:0-4441 GCA_964629395.1 uncultured archaeon | reverse complement strand
CCAATATCTGTTAATTCTCGTTTTCTTCCATCTATGATTATATACCCATATTTTTCTAATCTCTTGAGTCTAAATGAGATTGTTGGTTGCTTGATTCCTAAATCAGTTTCCATGGCGGTTAAAGTTAAATTTTTAGTAATTTTTAACATTAATTTAATGTCAATATCATCCGGAAAATAACTTGGAATGAGAGTAAAAGGAGAATATGTACCATCTTCAGGTATGACTACACATTGAATTCTGAGATTTTTAATAATATTAGCAAACATGCTTGCATATATTAAGGAAATAGGTATTGCTCTTCGTCCTCCACTTAAATTTAATAAAATTTTATCCTCCTTTTCAAATTTTCTCATCAACTTGGCTAATTTTAAAGTCATCGACATAAAATTTTTATAGTTAACTTTAATTTCTTGCAATTCAATTCCTAATTTTTCACAAAAATCAATTACTTCTGCCATTTTTGACTTGAGTTCTTCTTTTTGCTTTTCATTACTTACTTTTTCATCACTAAGTATGAGAATTAATTTTTCTGTATGAAAATATTTAGTTGCAATGTAAATATGTTGAGGAACTAAAGCAAATGAAACAATCTGAATGTTCATGATATAAAGTATTTATTTATTATATTTTAATATTATTCATTTTAATATTTAATATTGATCATTTTCTATTCTATCGAATTATTTCGATAATATTTATAAATGTTGATTTTTTTATTTTAATTAAAAATAAACTAAATTATAAAAAATATAAAAAAAGAGAGAAGGGTTAAATGATTCAAATGTATAATGCTAAGATGAAAAAAATTACTCCAGAAATGGAGAAAATATTAAAAAATGAGAAGATTTCAAAAGAATTTCTATTGAAAAATATAGCTAAAGGAAGAATTGTAATTATTCCTAATCGCAAAAATGAAAAACACGTGGCATTAGGAGATGGCCTTAAATCAAAAATCATAAGTAACATAGGAACATCGTCAAATCAATCAGATCCTGAAAAAATATATAAAATGATAGAAATAGCAAATGAATATGGAGTTGATCTCTTATGTGATCTCTCAGTTGGAGGAGATTTATCATCAATAAGAAGAAAATTGATTGATAAAGCTGAAATGCCATTGGCTTCAATTCCTTTATATCAAACCTCTATTGAAGCAAAGAGAAAAAGGAATTCTTTTCATTCTTTTACAGCATCAGAATTAATTAAAACGTTTGAAATTCAAGTAAAAGATGGAATTTCTGCACCTGGAATTCATACTTTGACTAAGAAGTTAGTTGAAGAAATTGATTTTTCAAGTAGGCTCATTCCTATAGCTTCTAGGGGAGGAGGGCTTCTTTATGAATATATAAAAGAAAATAATTGTGAAAATCCTTATATAGAGTCTTTCGATGAGATCCTATCGATCTGTTATGAAAATGATGTTCCAATTACACTCATAACTGCTACTCGATCTGGTTGTTTAGCCGATGGATTAGATAAAATACAACTTGGAGAATGGAAAGTGATGAGAAATTTGATCAAGCAGGCTCATTCTAAGAACATTGGTGTGATTGTAAATGGTGTAGGCCATCTACGAATGGATAAAATTCCCAAAGCAATCTCACTCTTCAAAAAAATAACATTAAATGTTCCTATAGGTGTAATGGGACCCGCCATTACTGACAGAGCGCTTGGTTTCGAACATATTGCCCATGCCCTTGGAGCAGCTATAGCAATTCAAAATGGTGCTAATTATTGCCAGACATGTTGTAGGACAGAACATGTTGGTTTGCCTGATATTGATGATTTTATAGAGTCTATTAATACCTATAAGGTTGCGATTTATGGGGGTGATTTAACAAAATTTCCTTATTTTCAACAATTAGAAAATAAAATATCTCAAGCTCGTTTTAAAAATCAATGGGGGAAACAACTTAATTTAGCCATTAATCAAAAAGTTGCTATAGAGACTTTCTATAGAGTTGGACCTAAAGAAAATAATAAACAAGCTTGCTCAATATGTGGAAATTTATGTCCTTTTTTATATATGAAAAAAAAATCATAAGGTTGAATCTTGAATTCTAATGGATCTTTTAAGACTAATATACAATATATTAACTATCATGAATTATTAGAGCTTATTTATCTTAGCAAAATAGAGATATCTGAAAAAAATCATCATAAAATAGAACAAAAATATTACATTCGCCACCTTTTTCACAATAAAATTATTTCTAAAATCTCATACCAATTAAGCTCTAAAAAAATTGAAGCAATTATCTTTAATCTGATCTTTAATATCTTAAATTTTAAACACAATAAAAATTATAAGATAATTGATGTTGCTTGTGGCTATGATTCTCTAATTTTAAAGATTGCTAATTTATTTAAAAATTCCAAGATAATTGGTAATGACCTGTGTTGGAAAGGAATATTAGAAAATAAAAGTAAAAATTTATCCAATCTAACTCTTACAAGTGAAAATATCTTAAATTCTAAATTTTGGGAGAATAAAGCCTACGATTTAATTATATGTAAAAATACATTGCATCACCTTAATTCTGAACAACAAGAAGGTCTTATAATACAGATGGTAAAATTTAGCAAGAATGTAATAATCGTAGAAATTGAAGATCCTCAGAGAGATTCACTACTTTCTTTTGTTTGGAACTTTTATTATAGAAAATTTTTGAAAGACGATTTTGACAATTTTATTTCAAAAAATAAGTTATTGAAAATGTTAAAAAAGATTAAATCTGAAAATATACAGATTTTTACAAGTAAAATTAAGACAGTTAAAGGAAATTACTTAATTGCTTGCATTTCTAAAAAAATTTCCAATTTAAATGATAATCCTAAGCAATTAATTAAAGGTGATTGAATGGTAGAATTCTGTCCTGAATGCTCGAACCTATTACGGAAAAAAATTATTGATGGTAAATTTTACATGTATTGTAAATGTGGATATAAAAAACAAATTAACCCAAATAACCTTAATTTTGAGAAAAATTTTATGAAAAAAGGAAAAAAGAATGATTATAAAGAAAATTTGGTTATAATTTCAGATAAAGAAAAAATATTGATACATCCAAAAATACAAAAAACTTGTCCTAAATGTGGATTTCAAGAAGCCATATATTGGCAAGAACAAATTTTAAGAGCTGATGAACCAGTTACAACATTTTTTAGATGTTTAAGATGTAAGAAAGTCTGGAGAGAATATTAATAATTTATTAGATATGATTATACATTTCTGTTAAAGAATTTTTACATAATAAAAAAATAAAAAAAAATAACATTAAAATTTGCAGAGATTTTTTTGAAAAACTGAAAAAGTTAGATAAAATTGAATATCAAGTTAAAGTTGATGCTAATCTAAAATATGAATTTGATGATCGTAGGGAATACGATGAATTATATAAAACAAGTGCTATTATAGAATGTCCAAAAGGAGTAAAAGCAGATGATGCTATAATGAGATGTGTTAAAAGCAATCCAGGAGGTTGTATGATTATCTCCAACGATTGTTTCAAAGAATATAATTTAGAAGATATGACTCTAATAAAATTTATAATTCAATTTGAAGAATTTATTACCTTTCCAGAGATAGAGAAAGAGATAGAGAAAATGTTAAGGAGAATATCTGAAGAAATTAATATGGAGGTAAGTATCGCCAATGAACAAATTTAACTTCAAATGGTTAGATTTTAAAATAACAAACCGGTGTAATAATAACTGTACCTATTGTGGGGGGCATAATGATCCCCCTTCTTATCCTGAAAAATTATCATTTGATGTCATTAAACACGCCCTAGAGGATGCTATTTCTGAAAATTTTAATTATATATGCTTCCTTGGTGGAGAACCTTCAATTCGTAATGATATTGTAGACATAATTAATGTTGTAGGTTCTTATCAGGATGTTCATCTTCGATTAATCACAAATCTTAAAATATATAATGAAGGGATGATACATGCTTTATTTAATACATCTTGTAAGGATGTAGAAGTAGTAGCTTCTTTTGAAAATTTTTCTTATCCAAATTATAAAAAAGTTAATCCAAAAGTATCACTTCAACGGATTGATTTAATTGATAAATTGGCAAAAAAATATCAGAAAAAATTTAACGATGAAAAGAGGAGGGCAATATCTCTCCATTCTGTCATATCTAGAGAAAATTATTTTAAAATTGGAAAATTTGTAGAGTATTTTTATGATAAAGGGATTGATACTTCATTGGGACTAGTTTGTCCATCAAAAATTGTCGAAAAACCAAAAGTTTATAATGAGTTTACGAAAAATGAGATTCAATCAATAATTTATCAACTTAATATATTAGAACAAAAAGGAAAGTTAAATTTTGCTAATAAAGTTTTAAGAGATTTCCTTATTTTATATAAAGACAATAACTTTTCACATAAAGAAGAATGTTGGGCCGGAAAAAAGCAAGTAATTATT
>CAZVTX010000310.1:0-4441 GCA_964629395.1 uncultured archaeon | reverse complement strand
GTTTGATCTCCTCCACCTTAATGTCCCTTCCCCCTAATCCATATATATAATTTAATTTTTAAATGATTTAAAATGGAAAAAAAGAAAAGAATAATATTCGTAGGATTAGGGATAGGTCTGCTGGTGATATCGTCTATTCTAATAATTCTCATTTCAATGAAAACCTCATATAATGCTTATGTGAATTCTTTAGAGGAAAAGGAAATCTCAACGATAAAATTAAATACCGGGGATATTTTGATAATTAAATCGGATGGTATTAAAGATTCGGTAAGCATTATTAAAATCTATGATGAAAAAGATAATTTAGTTTTATCTTCTAAAAGTGAATTAGATGAGGGGCTCAGTCTCATTTATACTGCAGAAACTTCAGGAGAATATAGAATCGTAGCTTTATTGGACAATCCTAGCACAGAAGTAGATGGAAAAATTACGATTTATCTGCAACATTATCAATTATTATATTTAATTTTAATCGGTTGCTTATTTATTTTCTCGAGTATTGTTGTTATCGCTTCGGGCTTAATGAGAGAACATTACATTATTCCTTCGGATGTATTTATAGATAAAATGAAAATGAAAAAGATTACAAAAGAACCTTCGGCAATAAAAAAAGAGATTAAAAAACCCGAAGGAATTACTAAAAAAGAAATCATTGCTAAGTATAAGGCTTTAATTCAACCTGTTGATCGAGAAGTAATTGAATCTTTCATTTTAAGAATATATAATGGAATTGCCAATCGAACAGATATTATCGGTGCATATGCTATAGATTTAATAGGAGAAAAAATAATTTGGAGATACTCTGACCAAAAAGGTAAAGAAGAATTAGCAATGTTAGAAAAACCTATTTCTTTAGAGGAAAACCAGGGAATAAAATCAATATTTGACAAAATGATTGATCTTTATGGCGGTATATTTCCGGCGCAGATTGTCCTTAGCTTTCCGAATTATTATCTCAATGCTATGGTCCATAAACAGGTAATGGTGATGGTATTACTTAAACCAGATGTTGATTGGGGCTTATCCAGCTCTATATTTAAAAAATAGGAGGTGCTAAAGTTGGCGAAAAAAGGAAAAAAACTCGGTTTAATTGCAATTTTAATTTTAATATCTATGCTTAATCCGCTAATAGTTCCGCAATTAAGTTTAAATACAGCAAATAAAAATCAAGGTTCTGATAATAATATTGATAATAAATTGCCAAAATTAAGCAATGGAAAAGATTTCGAAGCAAATGATTTTCAGCTTAAGACTTTATGGAATAATTATTATGGAACGGAGGATACATCAGATTTACCTTATCAAAAGATAATTAAATCTAAAATTGGTGATTTTAACGGCGATGGAAGCGATGATTTTATTTTCACGGATGGCGTTAATTTATGGGTAATGGATAAAAATGGAAGTATTATTTATAATGAGAAAATTTTAGCGAATGGTGCTTTTCCGTTTATTGACCTTGAGATTGGAAATTTTACGGATTCTCCTGGTGTTGATATTTTGATAGCAGGTTATAATTTTTATATTACGGGAAATGATTTTTTCACGATTTATTCTTATCCCGGAATAGATGTATTAACCGTTGAGACACCTATTGGTCAAATTGATGTTGCAAATATAGATCCAAATAATCCTTATGATGAAATAATTTTGACAAATTACACTTCTCGAAATAATCCATCTACGGTATACGTGTATAATTCAAAAGGCGAAATTTTATGGAGATTTAATGATACTTTAAGAAATATTCCAACTCAAATTGATAAAATTGCCGTTGGATATGACTTAGATGGTGATGGCTTAGATAACGATATTGTCGGATTTAATGCAAATAACAATCCTTACTGGAATATAACAATTTATGCTATTGATGAATCCGGTAATTTAATATATCTATATTGTTTACCAAAAATCAATACCTATGATTTTGCCGATTTATATGCTGTAGGTAATTTTAATGCTTCTACGACCGCCGATGAGATTGTTTTTACGATTGATGATCTACATAGTGCGGTTATGATACAAAAACCAGCCTCAGTTAATCAAAATGCGACTATTGGTTGGACTTTTGTATCTACAAACCCTTATGACCTATTAATGGCGGGAGATAATCTTATTGAAGGCTCTGGAGCCCGAGAAGATTTATTATTCGGTTATCATCCGACATCAAACAATAATAATTATATAATAGAAATAAGGAATGGTTCTAACGCTAATACTTTAAATTGGTCTAAGACATTTGAAGAAGTTGGCAATGTAGTAATAAATATAAGTGATTTAGATAATGACGGAATGGATGAAATTTTAATTGGTGATGAAAAAGGATATTTAACGGTATATGAAGCACCTGGTATTTTTAATTGGAAACAATTATATGGAGGCCAAATATCAATCATAAATACTAAAGATATTGTAGGAGATAATGATCAAGAAATAATAATACATCCGACAGGTCATTTGGTTATACTTTATCAAAATGGTACAATTATTCAAAATATAGGAAATTCTAAGATTTTATATATTCTTGATGCTAATCTCGATAATGATGCCAACCGAGAACTTATAGCATTTTTTCAAGATAATCGAATTTTAGGAATAGATGATGATGGTACATTATTATGGTCATATCTCTCTAATATTCCGACCACCGAAGTATATACTAATTTCATTATGAATAGATGGGCTTTAATGGATAAAGACAATGATGGTATTGATGATTATCTTTATTGCGCTAGTGCCCAACTCGGAAAGATGATTGACGTTATTTTAGACCTATCTACAGCGCCTCCCACTATTAAAAAAGAGGGAATTCTATCTGCTATGGATGTTGTAGTGGGAGATTTTGATAAAGATGGTCAAAAAGATGATTTTATTACAGGTGGCTTTGATATCCGTGCTAATACTTTTACTATTTCAGGTGATTATTATAATTTATGGACTACTACAACTAAAGTTGGCGATATTATTAATATAATAAATGATATTGCGGTTGGAGATTTTAATGGAGATAATTATGATGATATAGTTTGCACATTCTGGAGTATTAATGAATCAAATTCAAACAACAGTCCGATCAATAAATCTTTAGTTGCATATGATGGAAATACCGGAAATATAATATTTAAATATGATAATTTAAATGGAACCCGTGGAATTATTGAAACTGCGGATTTTGATGGGGATAATATCGATGAAATTGTTGTTGGATATAATCTATGGTCAGGAAATTCTAATTTAACGATATTAAAAAGAACGGGATCAACAGCAAAAGTGATGTGGAGTAAAACATTATCAGGACCTACAAAACAAATTGTAATCTCAGACTTTAATAATGATACCTATTTAGATGTTGCTGCTTTAACCTGGGCAAATCAAATTCATATGTTTAACGGGAGTGATGGAAATTTAATTGGAACTTATAGTACGTCTCTAACCTTAACAAATCTCGCATACGGAAAAATTAATAATGAAGAAAAAGATTCTGAATTGATTTCTGGAGCTGTTTCTAGTGAATTTTCTCAAGTGAATGTTTATAATTTTAATTATTCCGAGGCAATTCCCCAAACTTTTGGAGTTACCAATTATCCTGAATATCAATACGGAGATATCTATTTCATAGGAGCTGCTAATATTACGGGAGGCACTACAGATAATATTTATTTTGGAACTACTAAAGGAGCAATTTCAGTCTTAACGCCCTTTAAAACAAAGGAAATAAAAAGTTTGGATGTTAATGTTTTATTACAAAATGAGACGGCTGTTGCAGGAGAAAAATTTAAAATATACTTTGAAATAGAACGTAATGAGCCCGATATTATCAAAAAGATTTCCATGGATTTAATTGATTGGAAATCCGGAGACCCTATTGAAACATATGTTATGGATAATTCCATTAAAGGAATGAGAATTGAACCCGGCATAACAAAAATAAGCACCGAATTTATCTTACCGATTGATATTAAGGGAAAATTCTATATTACCGGTAAAATTTCATTTGATAATTTCTCAGATTATGATATTTTCAATGATGCTAGAGAATGGAATTTTGCAACGATTCCTTTTGATGTAATTGGGAAAGATGATTATACCAGAATCAAGCAGATTGATTCTAGTTATAGAAGGTTGGACTTTATGAAATTCATTGATTTTAATTTCACTATTGAGAACACTCAAGCTATAAGTGATAATATTATCTTAAACGTTTCTGTTTGCTATGATAATTTCATCGTTAATACAACAAGCGAGAATTTAATTATTTCTGGTGGAAACGAATTAAAATTAACAAGGAAATTATATGTTCCTTATAAAATTCCGAGCGATCTTATTGCTTTTGCGGGATTAATTTACATTACTATTAATGGAAGGCAGGGTATCGATGCAAAAACACAGATTATTCACTTATCTGATAGAAATGGAGTTGATGTTGGCTTATATTACT
>CAZVTX010000309.1:0-4463 GCA_964629395.1 uncultured archaeon | reverse complement strand
TTACTAATTTAAATAAAGAAAGTGATTTTAAGCAGCAAATAGAGGCCCAATATCGTTGTAATAATGAATTGATTGCACTTGAAAACGATAGATTCATTCTTACATTTGAAAATAATAAACTTTTATCGATTAAAGATAAGAGACATGAATTTACTATTAGAAGCTCAGAATTTTACATAAATGATTTAAGAATTCATAGTGATAGAAGTGATAGTTATTTACACGGTAAAACTCCTAAAAAATTTGGTGTAACTTATGATAATTTTCTTGAGATTATTGAGCAAGGCCCTATAAGAACTGTTATTAGAATTATCTCCAAGCTGAAGTGCCCTGGTAAATTATTTTCTAAACAAATTAACCAAATCATACAATATATTATCCTTTATAATTTCAATATACCGAGAATTGATTTTATAACTGAATTTAAAAATAAAATAAAAAATTGTCGCATTCAAGCTTGTTTTCCTGTAAATTTTAAAGCACCAAAATTTCATTCAGAAGTTCCTTATGGATTTTATCAGCGAGATATTAAGCCTTCAATTGGAAAATCCTGGGAGGAATTTAAAAAGAGATTTGCCCATTATGATAGAATATTTCCCGTAATAAATTGGATGGATGCTTCAAGTTTAAGAGAAAAGAGAGGCATTTCAATAATCAATTATGGCTTACCGGAATATGAGATCGGTGAAAATAGAGATTATATATTTCTTACTTTATTAAAAAGTACGGGTTATATAGCCACTCTTTTCCCGGGAGCTGTACCTATGGTTTTAGGTCCATTTTATTCAATTCCTAAAGCTTTTGAATTGGCAGAACAAAAATTCCATTATTCAATATATTTTCATAATGGTGATTTTAAAGAGCATAATCTTCCAAAAATTTCTTTATCTCATAATATACATTTAATTACAGAGAGAGTGAGAGCAAAAAATACAATACTTCCAAAAAAAATAGAGTTTATAAAAATTGAACCGAATAATTTTATAATTAATGCCGTTAAAATGTCCGAGAATAATACCAAAGAAATGATAATCCGTGTTTTAGAAACTTCAAATAAAATCTCGAAAGGAAGGATAAAATTCGATAAAGAAATAGAAACTGTTCATTTGGTGAATTTATTAGAAGAACCTATTAAAAAATTAAAAATTTTAAGTGGAAATGCTTTTGAATTTGATTCTAAACCTCAAGAAATTCTTACTTTCTCGATAAAATTTAAATAACTCAATTTTTAATTAATAATATTTTAAAATCGAAAAAAATTTATAGCAATATCGATATTCACATAATGATTAAACAATTCTCGATGAATATTAATGCACGACATAAAAAAAGGAGCTAATAATCACTTAGATGGTGTAGAATCGTCTAATGATAAAAATGCAGATGCAATTCTAAATGGTTCTTCTTTAGAAAGACTAAATTTGAGTTTTGAGAGAGAATTTAACAGTAATTTAAATCGAATATTTAGACCTCAATTTTTGGGTTCAATACATCTCAAAAGAGATATCATATCACGCAGTACATCCACCATGGATTCATTATTAGCTAATGAACTTAGCGAGAAAATAAATAAAGCAATAAAGAATTCAATGCTTAATCCTATTACCAAAATGTTAATAATAATAACTATCTTGTTTAATATATTTTGGATATTATATTTTTATATTCTTAAATAAGGAGGTTGATGTTTATTCACTTTTTAACAAAAGAGGAATTGAGGAAAAAGGGGGAAGAATTCATTAAGAAAATGAAAAAACATTCTGAATTCTTTTCAAAGGCATTAGAAAGTGATGAGGAAGTTGTTCCGATTAAAAAGGGGGATATTCCTAAATTAGCAGTACTCCTTGGATTATTAGACCCGTTCTATTACGAACTATATCAGATATGTGATGGTAAAAAAGATTTAAATGCCCTCGCAGAATTCCTCGGATTAAAGAAAGAAGATGTTAAAATCCTAATAGATAAATTAATAAAGAATGGTTTAGTTGATAGCATTCCAAAAGAATTGCAAGAATAAGATTTAATAAATATATTCTTTTCTTCTCGTTTTTATTTTATAATAAAGTTTTCTTTTCTACAGTTTCATTTCATATCATCTAAATCAAAAACCGAATAATTTGGAGCTAAATTTTCCTTAATATTGTTTTTATCTTCAATCTTTTTTGCAATAATCATATAACCAATTATTTTATATAATGGACTTATTAATTTGGATTTTCTTTTTAGTTCTCTAAAAATACGAGCTATGTCATTATTCTTTAGATTTTTCCATTTAACTTCACATAAAATTAACTCTTTTGTATTAGGATTAAGTATAATGATATCAATCTCTTCTTGTTTCTTCCACCATCTTCCTATTAGATGCTGAGAATATTTTTGTTTTAACCATTCAATACATATATCTTCAAATGTATAGCCGATAAAAGTGTTTAAATTAGGTTTAATCTTTTTTTCTAATACATAATCAAATAGCCCCTGTTCAAGAAAATGGGCATTACTAAATACAAATCTGAACCAGAATTTAAAATAATTATCTCTGATAAGGTAAATACCTCGTCTAGATTTTCTTGGTTCTAATTCAGTGATTGGAACACGTCGCTCAACGATATGCAAATCGATCAATACATGAAGATATTTCGATACTAAGCCTTTTCCTAGACCAGTATCATTTATTATATTGCCTAATTTTGTATTTCCTTTTGAAATCGAATTTAAAATTGAAAAATAATAACGCAATTCTGATAATTCCTCTCGAAGAACAAAAAAGGGATCTTGATTTAAAAAAGTATTAGGTGGTAAAATTTTTTCTCTTATATTTTTCAAGATTGATTCTTTAGGATCGAATTCTAATAAATATGCTGGAGTTCCCCCTAAAATTGAATAAACTTGAATTTGGACTTCCAATGAAAGTTTTGGAAAAAATTCTCTTGCATCAAAAAATGATAAAGGTTGAATTAAGATTTGATTAGTTCGCCTACCATATAACGGATTTTTATATCCCAAAAGAGATTCCATCATATTTATTGAGGAACCACATAGTATTATAAAAGAATTTTCTTTTTTACTAAACCTATTATCCCAATAATCTTGAAGAATTGAAGGTAGTGCGGGTGTTGATTGTACTAAATATGGGAATTCATCTAAAATTAGAATAATGTCATCTGCTCTTTCAGAAATATAAACCCAAAAGCTATCCCAATTTTGAAAAGGATTGATTGCTAATACATCATCTTTAAAAAATCTTGCAGTTAATTCACTTATTCGTTTTAATTGATCAATGTAAGACTCTTGTCTTGCAACAATATATAAGGCGGGATACTTTTCTGCAAATTTCTTTAAAATTGCAGTTTTTCCAACTCTTCTCCGTCCATATATAATTACTAATTTTGGTTTATTCTTATTTTTTAATTGCTCTAATATTTTCAATTCATTTTTTCTATTTAAAAAAATAGTATACTCCATAGTAGTCTAATCTCAAGTAGACTATTTAAATTTTATTATTTTAACAAAACTTTAATTAAAAAATCACTTTTATTATAGGTTCCACTTATAAAAATAAAGATTAAATATTATAGATAACATTTTGGAAAAATAACTTCTAATTTTTATCTTTTTAATTAAATTTTAAAGAAATTATAATATTTATTTATTAGAATAATTTATTATATAAATCATAGATCAAAGAAAAGGGACGCTAAATTGATTTACGATGTAATTATTATTGGTGGCGGTGTAACGGGCTGTTGTATTGCTCGTACATTAAGTAAATATGATTTAAAAATTGCATTATTAGAAAAGGAGGCTGATATCGCTTCAGGCACCTCAAAAGCTAATTCAGGTGTGGTTCATGCAGGATATAGTGCAGATAGAAAATACATTAAACGAAATTTATGTATTAGAGGAAATTATCTTTATACTCAAGCTCAGAAAGAATTAAATTTTCCTTTCAGACGTATCGGATCATTTGTAGTTGCATTAGAAGATAGTCAAATAAAAGAGTTAGAAGAAAAACGAAAATTAGGTAAAGAAGATGGAATTCCGGGACTTGAAGTAATTCTCGATAAAAAAAAGATTAAAGAGATGGAACCAAATCTTACCGATGACGTTGCGGGAGTTTTACATGCACCATCTGCAGGAATAGTAAGCCCATATGAAATGACCATTGCTTTAGCAGAAAATGCTGCTATGAATGGTGTAAAATTCTTTAGAAATCAAGAAGTAATTAACATCAGTCATAGTAATTATATTTTTACGATAAAGACAAGAAGAGACGAGTTCCAAAGTAACCATCTAATAAATGCGGCAGGTTTATATGCAGATAAGATCTCAAAAATGCTTGGTCTTGATTATTTTGAGATATTACCCCGAAAGGGAGAATATATTCTTTTTGATAGGGGATCAATCTTTTTAAGAAAAATCCTATTTCCGATGCCTACAAAAATCTCTAAAGGTATATTAGTTTG
>CAZVTX010000308.1:0-4473 GCA_964629395.1 uncultured archaeon | reverse complement strand
AGGATGATAATTAATCGATTGAGGGAGGAAGGTGTAGTTTCTAAGTCTGAATTGATGGTCTGGCTCAAGGATAAATATAGACAGGGATTCGTTGATCTTGATTCTGTTTTAATTGAGCTAATTAAGCGCGAAATCATTAAGGAAGCTTCTGTTAAGGGAATGCCTTCTGAATTGATATTCCTCACTAATGATATATTAGCCATTCGTCGTCCCCCCATTAATCTTTTAAAAAATCCTGCCGATCGTGGCTTACCTGTCGAATTAACCGAGAATTATATCACCGAAGTTAAGAAATTTTTTCAAACATATCGTCCTTCTGAAGAGGATAATTTAAGGATTATTGAGGCAATGATAAACCCACAGGTTTATGAGACTCTTAAACTTTTAAGGACAGCTATAGTTACGAGGAATGATTTAGAGAAATTAAAGAAAAAAGGTGTCGATGATGTGGACGGTGTTCTTAAGATACTCTGGGATATTCAGATGGTTCAAGTATTTCAAGACTCTAGAAATACGGAATATTATGCATTAATCTCAGATTTCTACTTGAACTTAATCTTTCCAAAATATATTGTTAATATCATTAAAGCAGAATATGATCAGAAATCCAAGGCTGATCAGGTATTACTTGAATACTTAAACGTTCTTGAAGATACCTACACAGCTTTAAAAAAACCGATAAAATCGGAAGCAAAGTAATATTTTTTTTATTTTTTTTTTAATTTTCTAAATATTTCCAAATTCGTTTAGAAAATATCCCAATTATATATTTAATAAAATATATATAGATTTTTTATTATAATTAATAATACAATCTGAACTTTTTTTAATATTAAAAAAAAACCTTTAGAAAGGTTAGGAGAAATGAATATTAATAAATTTAATAAAAAGGGATTAATAGGTATATTAATACTTATATTGATGATAATGCCATTTAATATTTGGCAAAAGCAGACAATTACAACAAATGATAATGACACTAATAGATTGAACAAAAAAAATTTTTCCAATAGAAATCTAAATTTAAATGATATAAGCATTGAACCATGGTGGAATAATTCATTTCAATATCGAAGGATTATAAATATTACAAATCCCTATAGTTATGCTCTAACCGATTATTTGACTTATATACAATTTGATTATACATCATTAGTGAGTGAAGGAAAAATTAACGCTAACTTAAGCGATGTGCGTATAGTAGAAAAGGGTGTTGTAAGAGACTATTATATTCAAAAAGATCATCCCTCAAATGGTATCGCAACTATATGGTTTTATACTAATATTTCTGCTGGACCTAATACACTTGAGCGGGATGTATTTATGTATTATGGAAATAGTTCGATTAATTTTGATCCTAATCATCACTTAGCTAAAAATCCCGCTGGAGAAGCATGGTGGAGATTTGAAGATGCACCTGGATCTGCCACATTAACAGACTCTATTGGAGCTCATACGGGTTATCCTCGACATGGCTTATCATCTGCTAACTGGGTAACAGGAAAACTTGGAGATTATGCTATCCAATTTAACAATTATGAATATATTGCGTTAAATATGTCGTTTCCAGTCGGTACTGTTTTAGATGCTTTTACTGTTACCGCATGGGTTAAAGTCCCCGATAGAAAAGGAGATTGGTCAATTTTAGATTTTGATCGATCGGAATATTTCACAGTTTCTGTTGGATATGAGGGTTATAGTGCTACAGATGATGTGGTAGAATTTGATACTACAAGTCAAACCGGAGCAATTAATGATATGGTAAGTGATATTACCAGTGGTGATGTATGTGATGGCACATGGCACCATATTGCTGTTGTTTTCAATTCTTCTCAAGTTTATGATAAAAAAATTTATATTGATGGGCAATTAGTTAAATGGATTGATGCATATCCAACAGGCGTAGGAATTGGTAGCAATAGATATGATCGATGGGGGTTTATTGGAGATGGTTCGGAAGCGACTACTTTTGATGGTGGAAGGAATAGTCGCTATTATACAGGAACTGCTGATGAGATTAGATATTTCGGATACGCTCTTTCTGATAAGCAAATAGAACATATATACAATTATACTCAAGATTTAAGTACAGCTTTAGATGCGGAACAAGCCAGAGAAGCAATAATTAAAGTTACTGCTGTAGATGTTCATGGAAACTATATTCCTTACGTAAATATTTCCATATATGATTATAGTAAATCAAACACTCCAATTGCCAGCAAGATTGCTAATTCTGAAGGTTATGCACTTTTTACTGGATTAGATTTGACTCCAGTAGAATACAACTTTACAGTTACGATGGAATCTTCAGTAATAAACGGTTTAGTAAAAACTATTAATGTAACATCAAAAGCAATATTATTTACACAATTATATACGGAGATTAATTTAACATGTAAAGTTAATACTCATATTTTCCAAATTATAGATATAGACGGCAATCCCGTTGAATCAGGATGGGTTCTTGTTGGAAATGAAACTACTGGATACGGAAAAATACAGAATTGTTCAATTAATTCAAATGGAATAGCAAGATTCTGGTGGTTAAACACATCTCCTTCTTATAAATACAATTATACAATATTCTATCGAAATGATTTATATACTCCAAATGTAATAAAACTTAAATCAGGTCAGATTACAGATTTTAACCAAATTAATATTCCTATTTCTGTTAATCTAACTACAGTAAATTTCACTTGCTATGATAAATCAAATCCATTGAATCCAATTGAGGGTGTAAAACTGAGATTTTATACTGAAAATAATGTGCATATTGTTGATCTTACAACAGACGAGAACGGAAATGCTCAATTAAGATGGTGGAACTCTTCTGGACCTAATGTAAATGGTAATTATACACTTAAAGTATTTTTCTGGGAAGATCGCCAATTTAATATGACTGATTTCTGGCTTTTTACAAATCCTAATGATGTGGCATGGGAAATTAATTTTACAGTAAAAAATAAAGCTTCTTATAAAATATATGTACTTGCAAATCCTGGAGATTATCAAACAAAATTAATTTCACTCAATCCAACTTCAAGTATAGCAGTGAAATGGGGTGCAAATGTCCTACTTCGAACTTTATTCAATATTACAAAAAATCCATCTGGTTCTATAGGACCTTCATATGCTGATACTGTTTCATACAAAATTAAAGAAGGTGGCACAGAATTATTTTCAGAAATATTACCTAAAGATCCAGATTATATTGGAAGGCATCAAGGATATATTGACACTTCCACATTAGAAGCCGGAAAGAGTTATATTATCGATATTGAAGCAGTTAAATCAGGTTATACAACACCGGATAAGTTAACATTACAATTAAATATATTGAGTAATGATATGATTCTTAACCAATCAGAGAATGATTATTCTACTAAATCCGTTTATTGGAGCGAAAATATAAACATGACAGTTAAGCCATATAGTGAATTTACGGAAACATTTGCTATTGATCTCATTTCAACGGAGAAAAATCCTAATTCTTTCAGATTTTCAATTCCACAGCTTAGCACTGACTGGAATATATCTCAAATAAAATTTGATATTTATAATATTACGTTTAATAAAGAAGCCTCTAAGGTTAATATCAATATAACTGACCCATATGGTGTACTTCATACTTTTAATAATACTCATTCAGGCTTAGGTTATTATGCAATTAATGCGCCAAATGGAACATGGGAAAATATTATTATCCAATTAAATAAAGGTAGTATCTCCCATGATAATTCCTTTAATTTTAAAATAGAGGGAACATTTACGGGTTCTGTTGATATTTTTGCCACATTAACCTTTAAACGTGATCGGTTAAAAACGGAATATAATTTATTTAATAGAACCGATTCCATCAATATAAAATCTGATGGTAATGGCTGGATTATAAAGAATATTACTTTTAATTTCTATAATTGCTATGATCCTAATACTTGGAATTTAGTTAATCCGGCAACGGTAATAGACAAAATTATTACAAATGAAGGTCTTAATTATACATTAAATTCAGGAAGCTTAGGAAGTGGAAGCTTAACGATTGATAACATTACAATATATCCATTAGATAATCAATTTCTATTTACTGTTCTGAACAATTCAAATATTATGTTTGATGTTGAGATTATTGTTGAATATGTTCAGGGATTTTATCCACATAATTCATTAGATACATATAATTTAACGACACATCTTATAAATGTTAATGAAGGTGCAATAGTTTCTTTTAGTTCTACTGATAAAGGTTGGGATCAAACTTCGGCAATTCTATCAATTACTAATATTCAAAACGCTACAGGAGATTCTTATTCTCCCTCTGATTTAAACCTAAATGTCACTATTAATTCGCAAAAATATATTGTTGGCGATGAAGGACTTTCTCTCATGAATCTCCCTAAAAATCAAATCTTTACAGCGATATTAGAGAGTGCAAAAACAATAAAGAATTATAGTCTTTACATTAATATCATT
>CAZVTX010000307.1:0-4479 GCA_964629395.1 uncultured archaeon | reverse complement strand
TATATTCATCTATTCAGAATTTACTGTGGTCAATTAATATCTTTTATCTCATAGGAATTATTGTGGCAACCTTAATATTTGTAATAAAACTTTTAGAATTGGAGGGTTTTAGTCTGGAAAATTATAGAAGGGAGAGATTGAAGAGGCAAAAAGAGAATTTAAAGCGACAGGCGAAGGAACTTAAAAAAGAACTTAAAACAGTTAGAAAAACATCAAATAAAAAAGAATTAAATAATAAAAGTTCTGAAAACAGAATTAAAACGAATAAAAAATTGAAAAGCTAATGAAATTTCTAAATTTTTAGAATATTTAAAAAAAATATTTATTTAATCAAAAATTAGTGCTATTTAACCAGTAAATTAAAAAATAATGTAAAGAAGATCAATTAAAAATTTTGGTTTAAAAAATCAATATTTTACATTTTTAATAACTCTTAATAGGAGGCATAAAAAAGAATGTTTTCTCAGCAAGGAAGGGGCTACGATATGGCCAGTACAATGTTCTCCCCTGAGGGAAGATTATTTCAGATTGAATATGCTATTGAAGCGGTTCGCAGGGGAGCAACTGCAATCGTTTGCAGAAATAAAAATTCGGTTGTTTTTGCTGTTGAAAAAAAAAGTTCCGAACTGCAAGATAATGATAAAGGTTCGGAAAAAATATTTAAAATTGATGACCATATCGGAGTCGCTATTGCGGGACTTACGGCTGATGCCAGAGTTTTAGTTGATAGAGCGAGAGTTCAGGCACAGGTTAATATTTTAAGTTATGATGAAAAAATTTCGGTAAAAGAATGTACCCTAAATATTTGTGAATATTTACAAAGTTTTACTATGAATGCCGGTACAAGACCTTTCGGAGTTTCCTTTCTTATTGCGGGAATTGATTCTAGCGGACCATCACTTTATTTAACCGATCCCAGTGGAGCTATGTGGGGTTATAAAGCATTTGCTATAGGAGCAGGTGCAAATGAAGCGAGAGCTTTTTTAGAAAATAATTATAAAGAAGATATTAATGATGAAGAATTAAAATTATTGCCTCTTAGAGCGTTGAAGGAAATAATGGGAGATGCTTTAGATAAAAATACTTGTGATATTGCATTTATTTTGAAGGAAGATGTAAAATTTAGATTATTGAATATGGATGAAAAAGAAGAGTTATTAAATAAATTATAAAAATTATAAAATAATGGAATTGTTTTCATATTCCTTAAATTATTTCACAAAAAAGAGTTAAATAACTGAGAAAACCGGGAAAAAAATAATTGCTTAAAGATAAAAGGTAGAAATATAATGATTGACAGAGCGAGAATTGACCTTGGAGGATATATTATTGGTCGAATTGAAAAATCAGGAAGAACTTTTGAAATGTTATTAGACCCGGAAAAAGCATGGGAAGCTAAAAAGATTATTAGGGAAGAAATTAGTAAAAGATTAAAAAAGGGCAGTAAAAAGTCCAGATTAACGATTGATGAGATTTTAAATCATCCTAAAATAGATCTCCCTCTGATTTTTGAGAGTTTTACCGTATTTGAAGATTTAAAACGGGGTAAAAAAGCAACAGATGGTGATATGGAGACTGTTTTTGGCACTACTGATGGATTAATAATAGGAGCTCATATTCTTTTAGAAGGTGATATCCAATGGACAAAAAAGCAGAGAGAAGAAGAGCGTGCTAAAAAATTAAAACAAATAATTACCATAATTAGTAAGAATGCAATTAATCCTCAAAATAAAAAGCCTCATCCTTATCAAAGAATTGAGAAGGCAATAGAAGAAGCAAAAATTAAAATTGATATTATGAAAAGTGCTGAAGAACAAGTGGATGATATAGTGAAAAAATTACAAACGGTTATTCCAATACGAATGGAGCAAACAGAAATGGCGATAAAAATCCCATCATCTTTTACGGCAAAAGGTTATAATATAGTTGCCCAATTAGCCCATATTAAAAAGGAAGAATGGCAATCTGATGGATCTTGGGTTGCAGTAATTAGCCTTCCTGCGGGCCTTCAGTTGGAATTAATTGAAAAATTAAATAAATTAACTCATGGTCGAGTTCAAACTAAAATATTAAAATCTTAGACCGAAAATTTAATTGATCTTCTTCTCATTATTTTTTAATATTGGTCAAGATAAATAAAAAACGATGTGATAATAATGAATGAAATTGAAAATGAACATGATGACGATATTAAAGAAGAAAAAAATTCCGATATAGATGATAATGATATTGAAAATAATTTAGATGGTAAATATGACGAAAATGAAAATCAAAATGAGAATTTTGATGAAGATAAGGAAAATGAAGATGAAATTGACGAGTTTGAGGATGAAGAAACAACACGAGAGCTTGTAGTTCCAGGAGAAGTACTAACTGATGATGTGGAAAATTTTATCCCTGGAAGAGGTGCCATATTGAATAAACAAAAGAATAAAATTATTTCTTTACATATCGGATTAAAACAAATTAAGAAAAATTATGTTAATGTAATCCCTTTAAGAGGTTTATATAATCCAAAACCCGGAGATAAAGTTATTGCTATTGTAATTGATAAAAATCCCGTAAAATATAAATGCGATATAAATGCAAAATACGAAGCTCATTTAAAACCAAAAAATACTATTAAAAAAAGTAGATTAATTAGAGGTTTTAGGGGTAAACATCAAATTGAAGAAGAAATATCAACAAATAAATATAATATCGGAGATGTGTTAATTGTTAAAATATTATCGGCAAATAGATTAAGTAAACCGGAATTGACGACAGTTGGAAAATATTTAGGAAAAAAGAACAGCGGGATTGTAATATCCATAGACCCGCCTAAAATTCCGCGTGTCATCGGAAGAAATGGGTCGATGATTAAAATGTTAAAAAGATTAACTAATTGCAATATATTTGTTACCCAAAATGGTAGAATATGGATTAAAGGCGAGGATTTTGAACATGAACGCCTTTTAATTGATGCAATTTATAAAATTGAAAGAGAAGCTCATACAATTGGGCTTACCGATAGAATTGAAGAATTTATAATAAATGAAAAAAAAAAGCGAGGTATAAAATAACATGACCTTATTAATTAAGGATGAATATCCTAAAAAATTATTTCGAGAAGATGGAAAAAGGTTAGATGGAAGAGATAAATATGAATTGCGCCCTATAAAAATGGAAGTGGGCGTTATTAAAAATGCTGATGGTTCAGCATATATAGAATGGGGAAATAATAAAATTTTTGCGGCTGTATATGGCCCTCGAGAGGTTCATCCTCATCATTTAGCAAAACCCGATAAGGGTATTTTAAGAGTATTTTATAGAATGGCTACTTTTTCTGTGTTTGATAGAAAACGTCCTGCCCCTGGAAGACGAGAAAAAGAGATTTCTATGATAATAACAGATTGTTTAGAACCTGTATTATTCTTAGAGCTTTATCCAAAAAGTTCATTTGAAGTATATATCGAAGTTGTCGATGCTGATGGCGGCACTAGATGTGCAAGTACTACCGTTGCCGCATTAGCTCTTGCTGACGCAGGAATTCCTATGAAAAGCCTTGTAAGCAGCGTAGCCGTAGGAAAAATCGATGGTGAAATTGTTGTAGACCTTTCTGGTGTAGAAGATAAAGCGGGTGAAGCAGATATGCCGTGTGCAATCACTTGGTTTAATGAAGAAATATCTTTATTACAATTTGACGGTGATATGACACTTGAAGAAATGCAATTAAGCTTAAAACTTGCCCGGGAAGCTCTAGAAAAAATTTATCAAATGCAATTAAATGCATTAAAACAAAAATATATTGCAATACAAGAAGAAGTTAGCCATAAAACAATTGAAATTACGGAAAAGGAGGAGAACTAGGTATGATGGATGTAAAGCGAATAATTTCTACTATAGAGAAAAATTATATTAAAAATAATTTAAGACATGGTAATAGAATAGATGGAAGAGACTTATGGGAATATCGAGATATTCAAATAAAAGTAGATACAATTTCCTCTGCAGAAGGGTCATCAGATGTTTCTATTGGCGATACAAGGATAATTACGGGGTTAAAATACGATATTGGTGCACCTTTTCCTGATTTGCCCGACGAGGGTGTCTGCACTATAATGGCTGAATTATTACCATTAGCTTCACCCTTATTTGAACTTGGACCTCCGGATGAGCAATCTATAGAACTTGCAAGAGTTGTTGATCGAGGGATAAGACATGCAGATTGTATTCAGACAAAAAAATTATGCATTCAAGAAAATGAAGCTGTTTATATACTTTTTGTAGATATGTATGTAATAAATCATGGTGGGAATCTCGTGGATTGCGGAGGTATTGGTGCACTTACTACTTTAATTTCTGCCCAAATTCCTGAAGGCAGATGGAATGGCGAGGGTGTGGAATGGACAGGAAATTATTTGACAGGACAAGACATTATAAATGAATTACCATTGGTTATAACTTACGGTAAAATTGATGATATAATTTTCTTAGATC
>CAZVTX010000306.1:0-4486 GCA_964629395.1 uncultured archaeon | reverse complement strand
CATCCTGGTAAAATTAAAATGAAAAAATTTGGTTCCAAATTTAAAGAATTTCGGCCATTTTTTATTGGATTTTCTTTAATTACAATTTTATATACTATATTAGCAATTATCGTAATCTATACCGATATTTTTGTAGGATTTCCAATTAGAATTGATTTTGTAGGATACTTGTTAATGGGAGTAATTATTTTTATATTTGGTTTTGCTTTTGGTTATAAAAAATCTAAAAGAGATAAAGATACAGGGATTTTCTTTGGAATGCTTTTCTTTTTAGTTGCTATGCAAATAGGCGTCTGTATTTTCGATAATATCGTAATTATTATGCGTGTTAATAGCATTGAAAGACTTGATTTAAATTCTCCGATGGAAATTCAATTTATTTGCGTATATTTCCTAACGATTGGACAATATCGTTTTTTTACAATCCTATATTTAATTTCCGGATTAATTTGCCTATTTTATGTTAATAAACGCTCAGAATTAGTTATTACTATGCTCTTCACGTTATATATATATAGCTCGCTATTTTTAGGATATCTATTTAAGATCCCGATAATTATACCGTATTTAAAATTCCCGCATCTCCTTTTTTATATTTTTGCGAATTTTTTGATTGGCATTATCTTTCTTATAATATATTCAATCGTTAGAATAAAATTTGAAAAAGAATTTGATTTAGGAGATTAATTTTATTAATACCAAAAAGATGATAATATAAATATAAATTGAATCGAAAAGATAATTCTTAATTAAAATAGGAAAGAGATATGGAAAAGAAAACTCAATTATTAGATCTTGATGATAATGCCTTAAAAATATATTTTAAATGTTTGGGTAAAGGTGCTCTTACTTTTAATGAATTGAGGGCATTTATCAAAAATATTTCCGTTATGGATATGCATAAAATTATTGAACAATTAATGGAAAAGAACCTATTAATTGCAATTGAGCCTAAAAATAATAAATTTCCGATACATTATACGGCACTTGCACCTATAGAATTAATTTCCAAAACAATTAACGAAATAATAAAATTTTTAAAAGCTTCAGGCGGAAATCTTCAAATTGCTTTTCGTGATACGCTTGAAAAAGTCATTGAAAAGCAAGAATTATTTAATGCGGACATCCTTGTCGAAAAAATAGATAATTTAATAAAGAATTTTGATCGAGAAGCTGAAGGAATTAGAAAAGAGTTGGAAGAATTAATTGATAATGCTGAAAGTAATAATTTAACTTCAGATTTTTTAATTAATTATGAAAAAGAATTAAAAAATTTAATGTATTCAGAAATTGCGGGGATTTTAATCCCAATACTTCAATTTAAAGAAGAATTTAAAGAGAAATATACTTCTATCGGGATTACAGACCAGCAATGGGATGCGGTTAAAGATGAAATAAAAAATATCCTCGCAAAAAATATCCATGAAAAAACTCAAGAAATTATAGAAATAATTTCCGATGAGTTTGAAGAAATTAGAAAATATTTCGATGAAAAAATAAAAATTAGTTTTCAAAATAAATTTGAGCAAAAATCCGTCTATTTGGGAATGATAAATCTTTTTAAAAATGAATTAATCAAGTTTAAAAAAACTATATCTGAAGAATTAAACTCAATAAAGGAAAGATTATCTATTTTAGAAAAAACTATTAATTCAAATCTGCTTGAAACCTATGAAAAACTAATATCTAACTACTCAGAAGAAATTGATTCAATAGAGAATATTATAAAAGAATTATTAAAACATTACTCTAAACTCAAAAAAAGTGATATTGAAAGATTAAATACTTTTTATTCGATTGAGAAAGTCAAAGAACTAATAGACTTATATCTATCTAAAAGTAAAACTGAACTGATAATTATAGTACCGAATATTAAAGAATACATCCCCTTAGAGAAAATTCCTTCTTTTTCACAGAAAATAATCATTAAAATTGCAGCTACGGAAGCTCATAATGATGAGAATGTAAAGTTTTTAGAAGATTTAGAAAATGTAGAATATAAAAAGATAAAAAATAACAATTTTATCGGCCTCATTTCTGATTATTCCGAAGCCTCTATTGGATTTTATGAAGATTCTAACGGAGAACCTTATATAATTGGCTTTTCCACAGATTATACCTCTTTCATAGATTTATTAAAAGAAATAATATTAGAAAGATGGGAAGAAGCACTTTATGCGGATGACAAGCAAATAAAAAAGGATTTAAATGAAATCTTAGAAAATATTAATGATTATACCGGTTGGAAAATAGGTGAAATATTATATAATATTATTAAAATCGCCGAAAAAAAGGAAGGATTATCATTACATTTAGTAGAATTAAAAGTATTGCGAAATAATCTGCGTAAAATTAATTTTCCCTTAGATAATGAATTAAAAAAGAAAGTTATTGAACATATTGAAAAATTAAGTGAAATTTTGGGAAAAATAGAGTTAATTAAACCTGAAATAAGGCTACCTAAAGATTCCAAACCGGAAATTGAAATTCAAACTGATGCCGCTAAATTTGGAAAGAAAGAATTTATGGAGGATGATTTTATTAAAAGCGAATTGGAGCTATCAAGTAAAATGGCTATTGAGTCTAAAAAACTGGCCGCTAATTTAAGACCAATAGCAAAACAAGAAAAGATAATCGAATCTAAAAAAACCACCCCAATAACATCAGAAACATCAGAAAAAGCAAAATTAGAAGATACTTCTCCAAAATCAGAAGAACAAATATTTTATGAAAAATTTGAGCACATCGAAAATAATATTGATGATATAAAAGGATTAGAATTAGGTAAAAAATTACAGGAAATAATGGATATCATTTTAGAAAAAGAAGGATTTTCTGTTTCATTAAATAAAATAAAATATTGGATTAATAAGCTGAAATTTACAAATGCACCTCTCAATGAAGATTTCAAAAAGGAGTTTTTAGAGGATTTTGGCAAATTTAGAGAAAAATATGCTCCCAAAAAAGAAATAAAAGAAGAAGAAAAAATTGTTCCGAGCTTTTTAAATGTTGAAAAGCAAACAGCGACTTCTGAAAAACCTATACAAGGTAAAAAGCTTGCGGAAATGTTTGATGAATTAATTGTAAGTGTGCCTGAATTGAAAGGCCCTCAAATAAGTAAAAAACTTCAAGATATTGCTGACATTCTTCTGGAAGCTCATGGAGCATTAGCAACTAGAGAAATCAGAACTTGGATAAGTAAATTAAGGTCAATTCGAGCGGATGAAAAAGAAAAAATAAATCCTGAATTAATCTCTAAAATTGCGACTTGGAAGGATAAATTCTGTAAAGATTAACGCTTAAATATGTCTTGCTTATATCTTTCTTTCATTTTACATTTACGATGTATTAAACCTTGTTGCTCCCAAGCTTGATCCAATAAATCGTCCAAATCATCATCCGAGATTTCTTTTTCATTTTTCTTTTCCATGAAAGAATATAATAAATTTTGAAATATATTATTAATTTTTATAATCAATTAATTTTTCGTGAAAAAACTTATGAAAATATTAGTAACGGGCGCTAATGGATTTATAGGGAGTAACCTTGTAAAAAAGCTAATTGAATCGGGACATGAAGTAAAATCACTGGTTTTAAAAGGAACGAACGAACAATTCATTAAGAATCTTGACACTGAAATTGTATACGGCGATATAACTAAACCCGAAACGTTAAAAGAGCCGTTAAAGGATGTGGATATCGTATATCACCTTGCAGCTATTCCTTCTAATGGATGGTCCAATAAAATCTTTAAGGTTAATTATCACGGAACAATTAATGTTTTTAATGAAGCGGTTAAAACAGGTGTTAAAAGATTAATCTATATGAGTTCTTTAGTTGTGCATGGCTTTAAAAATTTCAACGGGGTTAATGAAAATACCCCGTTAATAAAACCCAAATGGTATAGGAGACCTTATATAAAATCGAAAATAAAATGCGAAGAATTCCTCAGAAAAAATAGTGATAAAATTGAAATCGTTATTATTAGACCGGGATTTATTCCATTCGGACCGAATGATATGTTAGCTTCAAAAGAAATGCTTTCAAGATTTGATGCGGGAAAAGGGATTCCTACAATCAACGGCGGAAAAGCTAAAATTTGCTATATATATGTAGAAAATCTGTGTAATGGTCTTATATTAGCAGGCACAAAACCCGAAGCAAAAGGGCAAACATATATCTTAGCAGATACAGAACCGTCTTTTATCACAATGAAAATGTTTTATCAAACTCTAGCTGAAAAATTAGGCGTTAAAATAAAAATCTCAAATATCCCTTATATACTGGCATTACCTTTTGTAGGCTTATTGGATCTAATTTATAGGATTTTTCTTAGGAAAAAAATGCCGATCATCAGCGTCTATACACTTAAAGTTTCTAAATATAACCTCTATTTTAAACCAGATAAAGCAATAAAAGAATTGGGTTTTAAAACTAATATTGATTTTAATACCGGAGTAGAAAAAACAATTGAATGGTATAGAAA
>CAZVTX010000305.1:0-4517 GCA_964629395.1 uncultured archaeon | reverse complement strand
ATTACCTAATGATGTTATTAAAAAAATTCATGAATTAGAAGAATTTACGAAAGATTACGATGGTGCATTTATAAATATATGCATAATGTATGATGGTCAAGCAGAAATAATTGATGCCGTAAAAAAAATTATAAAAGAAGACATTCCTCCGGAACAAATTGATGAAAAATTGTTTAGAAAATATTTATATGATAAAGGGACATTTCCACCCGTAGATTATATAATTCGGACAGGTATGGAAGATGGAGCAAGAATTTCTGGTTTTTTATTATGGGATGCTTCCTATGCCGAATTTAAATTTAGGAAGGATTATTGGCCAGATTATAATGAACGAATGCTAATTGAAGACCTTTTAGATTATTCCCAGCGAAAAAGGAGAATGGGGAAATAAGATTTTAAAGATTATGAATAATATGTGAATGCTTCAAAGATATTTAATATTAATATTTATATCACGAAAATCTTTAAATATCATCTAAACAAAATTTATTTATTAAATCCTATTTAATTAAAAATTAATCCTTTAAAAAATAAGGTGAAATTCCAATGGTATTTCAATATGATATGGCTCTTGGCGCAGCTATTGCGGGAATGTACATTTTTATGATTGTATGGTTTATCATTAATATCCTTATCTTGATTTGGGTTTATAAAGACGCAAAAGAACGAGATATGAGTCCAATCCTCTGGGTAATTGTTGTATTTTTCTGTGGAATCTGCGGCTTAATTATTTATCTCATAGTGCGAAAATGATTAATTAACTCAATAATTGGAACCAGCAATTATATTCAATTATAATTTACTTTTAAAAAATTATCTTTTTTTTTATTTAAAACTTAGAATTTTTCTTAATATTGGTTATTATTATTGAATATTGAATTATTCGAAAATTGAAAAGATTAGTCAGCCAAGAAAAATTATACTAGTTTTTAAAATAGCTTCTATTTGCCAATATTATAAAAATTTATTAAAATAATCATACAATATATAATTGTTATTTTATTAATTGGCGATTGGAAATTAAATGAAGGAGGTGTAAAAAATTTCAAATAATTCCCCTCGAATTCATATTGTATTTAATTGTCCCGAAGAAAGAAGAATAACAGAGCCTATTTTACAAAAACCAGCTATACGCTTATATTATTTCACTGCGTATATAAAATCTACGGGTCAAAAGGATGAGCATATGGATTTTTTCAACAAAAATATTGAAGTACTTCGGCGTAAGCTACCAAATTTAGAGATAATTCAAAAAGAAATCGATTATACTGATTATCTTGAGGTTATCCAAGAAATTTCAAAAATAGTAAAGGAAGAACGGGAGAAAAATCCGGATTGTGAAATTTGCATTAATTTAGGTTCTGGTTCTAAAATGACTGCATTGGCATCTGCAGAGGCATCCTCCTTATGGAATTGTAGTCCTTATTATGTGCATTCAACATATTACAATCCCCAACCTTCTGGACCTCGCCACGAAGGTGAAATTATCGTTAAAACACCCGTTCTCTTTCCTTTAATAAAGCCGGATGAGGAATTGATTATGATTCTAAAAATTATCGATAATTTGATGGAAGAGAAATATTCAGTTGCAGAATATGAATATGAAAGGCGTTTTATTTATAAAAAGGAATTATTGGATTATCTAATTGATAACCGAATAATTGAATTAGACCGTATCAATCCTGATGATAGAAAAACTCGCTCCAGCTACTACATGAAAATGAAATCAAAATATTTGGATAAATTAGAGAATTTAAATTATATTGAAATTGAGAGGGAAAAAAGAAGCCAAAAGATTTATTTAACCAATAAGGGAGAAGATGTGGTAAAAATATTTAAATATCTCATTTAATTTTTAATAATACTTGTTATTTTGCTTTAAATATTACTTTATAGTGATTTTATATGGTTAAAGCCAATCTATTAGTTTTAGTATCTGAAACTCATTGGGATCGAGAATGGTATTTACCATTTCAAGAATATCGAGCCCGTTTGGTTATTTTGATTGATAAACTTTTGGATTTGTTACAATCAAAGCCAGAATTTCGTAATTTTACTTTAGACGGGCAAACAATTGTTCTTGAGGATTATTTAGAGGTAAAATCCGATAAAAAAGAAATTTTAAAAAATTTCATTAAGCAAGGTAGGATTTCTGTTGGTCCGATGTATATTTTACCTGACGAATTTCTCATAAGCGGAGAATCTTTAATAAGAAATCTAATGTTTGGTCATCAAATTGCAGCAAAATTCGGACGCGTTATGAAAGCAGGATATATTCCCGATCCATTTGGTCATATTGCACAATTACCACAGATTTTAAGCGGATTTGAGATTCCATCCGTCCTATTTGCACGGGGATTTGGAGATGAATTTGATAAGAATGAGCTTAATATTGAATTTTTATGGCAAGCTCCCAGTAATGCCGCTTCAATATTAGGAATTCATTTGATTGAGGGTTATGGTTCTGTTGCCGCATTGGATACAAGAATTAAAGATGGAAAATATCATTATGCTTTAAGAAAGATAAAGCGTGTTGTTTCAAAAATGGAGCATAGAACTGCAACTCCAATTATAGTGCTAAATAATGGATCCGATCACTTAGAGGCTCAACCAGAAATTCCTGAGATTATTAAACAATGGAATGAAGCAAATCCCGATAAACCAATCGAGCATGCCGATTTTGAATACTATATTCAAAAGGTATTAGAATGTAAACCAAATTTAAAACTATTTTGTGGAGAATTGAGAGGCGGAAAATATCAGAATCTCCTCTCGGGGGTCTTATCGGCGAGAATGTGGATCAAACAAAGAAATACTTCAATTGAATATCTTTATGAGAAATATACGGAGCCTATATCTTTAATCTCATGGGCGATAACTAAAAATTTTAAACCAATCCTTGATTATCCCGCAGAATATATAAAAGTAGGATATAAATGGCTTATAAAGAATCATCCGCATGATAGTATATGCGGTTGTTCTATTGATCAAGTTCATGAAGAGATGAAAACCAGATTTGATTGGGCGGAGCAAATCGGAAATGAGATTTTTAAAGATGGTATTTTAAGAATTTCTAAATTTTTGAGAATTCCTAAAGAATTCCAAAATGATATTCCTTTAATTGTTTATAATCCACTACCTTGGCCTCGCCGTGATATTGTATTTTTTAATGTAGGGACGCTTCCGAAAAAAGAGGCCCATGAATGTCCTGAGCCAATACGAATTGTTGATATAAATAATTATGAAATAATAACTCAAAGCGTTAAAATCCCGCCTATTCCGAGGTATAGACAAGTTTTCATGGATTCTTATCGTTTTAGTTTTATAGCTGATGTCCCGCCTTTAGGTTATAAATTATATTTCCTTAAATTAGAAGAACCTAAATTTTCTAATAATAGTGATGATAACGGATTTAGAATTATAGATAATTCTATTGAAAATGAATTTTATAAGTTAGATATCTCTGAAAAAGGAATAATATCCCTTTTAGATAAAAAATCGGGGAAAATTTTTGATAAATTTTGCGAAATAGAAGATGTAGGCGATTGGGGAGATGAATATGATTATTCTGGGCCAAATAAAAATGCTGAGGATTTGAAAATTCTTTCGGAAAATGAAAAATATTTTAGGGATATCAAAACTGAACGTTATTTGGATGGATTAACGCATAAAACACTTCTACTTTCTGCAAATTTACGCTTACCTAAATCTTTAAATGATGATAGAACTTTAAGAAGTGAAGATTTAATCGATAATCCGATAAAAATTTACTTTTCGTTGTATAAAGGGATAAATAAATTAGATATAAAGGTAGAATTTGAAAATAATAGTAAAGACCATCGAATTCGCCTTTTATTTCCTTCTTTAATAAAATCGAAACATGTCTATGCTGATGGACATTTTTATGTAGTAAAAAGGGATGTAGAAATTCCCAAAGTTTTAAAATGGAAGCAACAGCCACTTCCTACCAATCACCAAAAAGATTTTATTTCAATTTCGGACAAAGATTCTTGTTTTATCATTTTAAATCGAGGACTCCCGGAATATGAAGCAATAAAAAATAATGATGGAACAATAACTTTAGCTATAACCTTATTAAGATGTATTGAATGGCTTTCAAGAGGTGATTTAGCCACAAGAAAAGGAAATGCGGGTCCAGATCTTAATACGCCTGGAGCTCAATGTTTAGACACGCATACTTTCGATTTATCCGTTGTCATTGAAAATGGAAAAGGGAATTGGTATCAAGCACATGCTCATATTTTTGGTAAGGAATTTAATGCACCTTTAAAATGCCTCGTCCCTCAAATGATTGAATCTCAAATGCGTATTGCAGATTCTATACCTCTTACTCCTTATGCAAAAAACTTTTTTCTCTTAAATGATAGCTTTAAATCTATAAAAAATCCCTTCCTTCCAACCGAATTTAGTTTTCTTGAAATCGATAATAATGCGGTATTGCTAAGTGCTCTTAAAAAATCAGAACACGATGATGATATGATACTTCGATGTTATAA
>CAZVTX010000304.1:0-4521 GCA_964629395.1 uncultured archaeon | reverse complement strand
TTTTATCCTAAATTTTTCTTTATTATTAACAACTTTTATCAAGTTATAAAAAAATGAAAGAAATCGAAAATAAAAGAATATTAAAAGCAATTTTAACTTTTTCGATTTTAATGATAATTGTTATTACATTTATAGATTGGGCGGTTACCAATTATTATTATTTCGCTTTAATAGGCGGCGTGTCTATAAGAGATGTAAAATATTGGTTTTCAATATATCAATTCGGAATTTTCATTATAATGAATATAATCATAATTTTTTTCATGGCAGCAATTTTAATAAATTATTTTTCCCTCAAATATGATATAGAGCAAAAAAGTATTAATTATTTCAGAATTTTTAAACATCTACCCACTAAATACCGTAAAGAAATTATTTTGATATGCCTCTCCTATGCTATTTTATTTATTTTTAATTTTGAGGATATATTATGGTTCCGCCTATTCTATGGGCCAAATATGTCAGAATGCATTGATGATTTATATTGTAAGATGTGGTGGCTTGATTTTCATATGGCAGGTTTAATTGGGATTATTTTAGGATTTGGTGGAGCCACTTCGCTTTCGGTCATGATTACTGCTCTAATTGGATATATCATCTTTATTACAATTTGGTACTATTTATTAAAAGATAAATTATTGCTGCTTAATCTCGTTATATGTGCTTTTTATATTTTTGGAGTAGATTTTGTTTTCCTTGTTTTAAAACCTCCATTTCCTTATCTGAGAATTTCTATAATGGAAATTATGTTTTTCATAACATTCTTCATTATTATACTAAAAACTAAAAGTTAAAATGAAAATTGAATATATTTAATAAGAATTTTTGATTAGAAAAGATTAAAACATTTTTTATAATTTTGTGAGTGAATGATATGGGGAACGATGATTTACCAATTGTAGGGACGGATAAAGATGAGGTTGGCAGATCTCCGATTGATTATTTTAGTTGGGGTCACGTAGATATGGGGATTGCCACTTTTCTATTATTATCACTAATAAATACGATACCAAGTCTAATAGAAAAAACTTTAATCTATATTATCCCTTACTTTTTGATGCTGATTTTGGTTTTAGTTGTAGCAATTGTTTGGGAAATTTTGGAAAATACTTTATTACTTGAATGGGGTTTTAAATTCGAGGGAAGGAAGGATTCTTTCGTTAATGCCCTATGGGACATAATTTTTGTTATTATTGGCGGACTTTACATGTGGATTGTAAAAGGAATTCTTGTAAATGTTATAATGGGCGTTAAAGGAATCCCTATATTCTATATCATTGGAATCATATCGTTTATAGTAATTTTAATCGCTTTCTTTATCGGCAAGGCAATAACAAAATAAAAAAATTTCAATTTTTATTTTTTTAATTTTTAAAATTAGCTTTCTAATAAATTAAACCCATCTTTTCTAAGCAATTCCACTGCTTTATCATTATTATCAAGTTTGAATACGGTAAGCGCAAAAGGTTCATTATCTTCCGAATAATGAAGTGTTGAATAGAGATAATCGATATTAACTTTATTTTCTCCAAATAATTTAGAGATTTTATACAATTCTCCAATATTGTCCTTCAATTTTACGGCAACAACTTCTCCTGTAGAATAAATAAAATCTTTTTCCTCCAAAATTTCCACACATTTCTCAAATTTATCAACAAGAAGCAATATCATACCGTAATCTTCTGTTTTGGCTACCATCATAGATTTTATATATATTTTATGCTCCATGAGAATTTCTATTAAATTTGAAAGTTGACCAGGTTTATTGGGCAAATATACGGCAATTTGATTCAAAATCATACTCTAAATTCATTTCAATTAGAATTGATAATTAATTTAGTTAATTTTCGCTTATTTTTAATAATATTTTTTTCTACAATAAAACTATATAGAATATGAACAATCGAGCGGGCTTAGTAAAAATATTTGGTTTCTGTATTTTTACGATTTTAATGATGTTAGGCATCCTTTATTTGCTTGCAGCACCGGTAAATCCTTCTCTTTCCTTAATGAGATTAATGACCGGTACGATTTTAATAATCATTGCGATGTTTTTATTGATTGCTTTCTTATTTATATCTAATAGAATTTTTAATAAAGATATTTTGGTAAAAAATAATTTACAGCCGCAAGAACGAAATATTTCTATAAAAAGAGCCCCCTTAGAATTAATCTGCCAAGAATGTGGGAATTTAATAAAAATTACCGATGATCTTTTAAATAAAAATGATGTTATTTGTGAAAAATGCGGCAATTTAATAAAAATTCCTAAAGATAATTTAAATTGGTGATTTAAAATATGAAAAATAAACTAATAATGATCCTAATTGTTATCAATATATTCCTGATTATTTCTGCACCAGTCGGAAGTGTAAAAGCTCAAGATTATTCTTTTGATGTAGATTCCGAAATCGTAAACGTTTATATTGAAAAAGATGGGTCAATTACAATAGAATATTGGATTACATTTACATGTCATCAAGGTGCACATCCTATAGATTATGCCGATATTGGCTTCCCGAATAAATATTATGATATTAATAGCGTTAAAGCAGACGTAGACGGAAATGAAGTCAAGGTAACAGGGCCATCTCCATATATCGATATTGGTGTAGAAATCTATTTAGGTCAAAATAGTATTGATCCGGGCGAAACGGCAACGCTCCATGTAAAAGGAAATAATCCAAAAATGGTTTATGAAGATTATGAAGACACATCAATGGCAAGTGTTATGTTTTCTCCTACCTGGTTTGATTCTGAGTTCTGCTCAAAATTCGATTATTTAGAGGTAAATTTTTATTTTCCCGATGGCGTTAAAGATGGAAATGAGGTCAAATATTATTTTGAGAAATATTCTTCTTATAGCCGTGATAATGATGGAAATTTGATATTTACCTGGAAGAAAAAAGATGTTCCGATGCAACAATATACCTTCGGGGTTGCTTTCCCTAAAAAATATGTAGATTCTTATGAACCTTGGACGGCAAATCCTCAACTTATTTCAATCGTGGTAGGAACATTAACAATTATTAGTATTATCGGCATTATTGGAGGAGGCGGATATTTATTATATGTATATCATAAGGAATATAAGAAGCGCTATTATCCTCCAAAACCGAAATTAACAACAAGCGGAATGTTTGCTACAATTTTCTTTTTCGCTTTTTTCGCCGGCTTTTTCTTCATAATTTTTTGGGCTCTTTTCGGCGATATTATTTTGATATTAGGATTCTTTTTATTCATATTAATTGGATTTGGAACATTAGGATATGCAGTTTTCAAAGCATTAAATAAAACAAAACTTCCGTACATTAAACCTGATATGAAAATTGATTGCGCAGGAGTAAATAAAAATTTAACAGTTGTAGAAGCGGCAATTATCCAAAATATTCCTTTAAATAAAGTTGTCTTTTTAATAATTTTCTCTCTAATTAGGACAGGACATCTTAAAATTGTATCTACTGATCCGCTAAAATTTGAAGTCGTCTCAAAAAAAGGTATATCAAGAATGAGAGCATATCAGCGTAGATTTTTGAATAGTATCAGAACCAGCGGAGAAAAAAAAGGAACTATTAGTGAAAATGCTTTAAAAAAGATTTTAGTTAACCTAATTAGAGCCACCTATCGAAAAATGTCCGGATATGATTTAAAAGCCACAATTAGATATTATCAAATTAAAATTGAGAAAGCATGGGAAGCGGTCAAGAAAATGCCGTCCGAAGTTGACTGGAAGGAAATCGAAGATTATTACGAATATCTCATATTAGATGATCACTTTACTAAAAAATCTGAAAAATATTTAGGAAATAAATACTACCGAAATAGACCGTATTATTATGATAATTATTATCTATATCACTATTATTATCCCCGATATTATTCACATTATCATGGGGGAAGTTCTACACCTCCTAAATCTAAAATAAATATTTTCACATTTTCAGATTCCATTGTTAAAGGGATTGAGGATCTCAGCAATTCGATTGTATCCAATTTTTCAAGTTTTGCAGATAAAATAATTAATACCGTTGCTCCACCTCAAAAAACCTCAGGTAGCGGAAGAGGTTATCATGGTGGCGGATGTGCGTGCGCATGTGCTTGTGCAGGCTGTGCGTGTGCGTGTGCTGGAGGCGGTAGATAATAATTTACAAGAGGGATTAAAATGAGTGAAAAAAATTGGAAATATAAGATTAAAAAGTTTTTTAAAAAAGCAAAGAAAAAAATAATGCCCCGTTTTGTTTTGCAAGAGGGTGCAAAACGGGTATACACTAATATAATTGATTTTAGGGATACTGGCCCCCATAAATTTCATCTCCGAATTCTAAAAAATGCAACGGGAATTTTAATAATCGATGCCAAATTTGTATTATATTTGAACCATACCGCTATGGTCTATTTTAAACATTTTATAAACGGGAGGCGTCTTGAAGAAATCCAGGATTATTTTGTAAGACATTACAGAACTACTAAAGAAGAGGTTGCAGAGGACTATAATGGATTATTAGATAAGGTCTATGCATT
>CAZVTX010000303.1:0-4541 GCA_964629395.1 uncultured archaeon | reverse complement strand
AGCCGCATTATACGCTCTCGAATGCGAAAAAGAAACAAAAGAAATGTTGAGTATTTATAAAAAACGTAGAGAATTTATTGTTAATCGTATCAATTATATTAAAGGAATTAGCTGTCTAATGCCGAAGGGTGCTTTTTATGTATTTGCTAATATTAAAGATCTAAATATTTTAAGTCGAGATTTTGCATTGAAACTTTTAGAAGAAGTTCAAGTAGCAATTTGTCCCGGAATTGCTTTTGGCCCAAATGGAGAGGGATATGTCCGATTCTCTTATGCTAACAATCTTGAAAATATAAAAGAAGGAATGAAAAGAGTTGAATCCTTTATAAAAGAGAATTTTTCTTAATTAATTCATTTAAAATCTGAGGATATTTTTGTTATTTATTTTATCGATTTTTCCACCAATCGGGGATATCTAATTCTAACATTCTCCCTCGATCCCAGAGTTTTATTTTGTCATTATAAATAGAAAAAGCAAAACCACCTAGGAATGAAACCCAATAATCTTTATTTTCTAAACCAAACCAACCTAACCTAAAACCCATAATTGATAAATCATGAGAAACATGTATATCAAGACAACCTTCGGGAGCATTTTCACATAGTCCCCATATTTCTATTGCACTATATTGCGAATATTCGTCCAGGGGCTTAATCTTGTCGCGGGAAAATTTACCTGAAGCCCATTTTGCTAAGAATCCATCTCCGCTATGTTCAATCGCTTTTTGAATTATAAATATACTGTCTTCTCCTATATCGTAAAGGGCTTGAAGTGTTCCAACAATTTCACCTTTTCCACCAATTTCTTTAAAACCTTCTAATATTCCCTCTGCAGTTTCTTTACATCTCTCGACTATACTATGAAATAATCGAACTTTTCTGTTTTTTGGTAAATTTTTTCCGAAAATTTTTGCGATTTCATGTCCTTGAGGAGTTAATTTTAGAGAGGATAATTTGTGAGGGTCTACTGATGTTTTTCTATGTGAATGTCTTAGAATTAGGACTATTTTTGCATTTTCCGGGAACTTTTTTAAACCTTCAATTAAATCTCTTGCTTGCTCCGTCCATTTTCCATTTTTCCAAATTTTTTCAAATTTATTCATAATAATACTGGAAATAAATAATCATAACTAATACAAAGATGAAATTTTTCGCAATTTAAATTCCTAACGATTTTAATTATTAGAAATCATATAAAATTGATAAAAATTAAAAACAAAATTTTCCATTTTTATTTTAATATACCGTAAAACCATTTTTGACGATTTTTTATAAAAAAGTTAAAATGATTCATTAATTTTATGTGATAAAATGACTTCAAAGAAAAAATCTAAGAAAAATATTGAAGAAGAGCCTCAAAAATTTACCGAATTATCCGAAAGGGTAAAAGGATATTTAATTCGTGCTCATAGTTTTCAAGAAGTAGGAACAAAAGTATTACCTGATAAAGATTATGATGTTTTGAATTTTCCTCATCTTCTTTTTTCAGCAGGAGTTATAATGGCAATCTATGGGTATTTTATTATTTTTATCTCTTCAGGGTATTCCGCTTATCGAGATGGTTTAGTAGTGTTAATAGCGGGAAATATTATAGCAACAGTAGGTATTTTAAAATTACTTAAAAAATATTGGAGCGAATATTTTGTCTTATTACTTATAAGTATTTTTTTAATAGTAATAATGATGGGTTGCTGGGATTATTTTATCTACCCTTGGGCTATTAAACAAAAAATAGTGCCTCCCGATTTAACTACCGAGGGGAGCTTTTATAATCGTGTTGGATTGGTAATCTTAACTACGACCACTTTTGCATATACTGCTTGTTTTATTTGGTTTATACTTGCAAGATTTACTTCATTTTTATTTTTTAAAATATTTTCTTTTGGTAAAAAAAAGAGAAATCGTTTTTTTATAGTTGATCCTTGGCGAAAAACATTAAAAAATAAAGCAGCATTAATTAAAGATATTTTAAACAGAGTTTATTATCCGTTCCTATTTCTATTGGCTACTATTCTTACATTGAGCGAAGAGGGAGATGTTTATTTCATTCAAGTTTCTTGGAGTAATTATTTTGAAGCCGTACTTTTTATGTATATTCTTCTGTGTGCAATGGTAATATTATTTCCTGCATTTTGGCTATTAGATTATGTAAGATATTATAATGAAGAGCGTTTAGAAGTAATTTCACTGGGAAGACGTGTATTAATATTAGTATATGGATATGCGGGATTTGGGACTATTATCTGGTTTATTAATGCATATGCGGATATTGGTGTTCTGGCTGCAATATTAGAACTATATATGATGACACTTTATCTTATTCCTACTTTAATTCTATTAATTGGAAGCTACATTTTACTAACTGAACGTGATGTTTATTATATTGCAAGTAAGGTTCCGCACGGAGATAAGGTCGTTGTCGAATATAAATTAATTGATTCTAAAGGAAATGTTTTAGAATGGTGGATAACACCTAAAAAGAAAAAAGGAGGTTCTAAAAAATGAGTTCTGAGAGTGATTCTGAACCTGTTCTAACATCTCAAAAGCGAAAAAAATTTTCTTGGATAGTTGTTGCTGCAATGGTAGTTGGGACCATTGTCGGTAGCGGTATTGTAAAAGATTCTGTTCTTTGGGTTGCAAAAGGCGGGTCTTACGCTTTATATGGGGTATTTTTAGTGTGGTTTGCCTTTTTTATAGTAGGATTAGCTATGTGTGATAATGTTTACTTAATGCCTAAAAAAGGCGGGGTTTATGCATGGGCTAGAGAAACTATGGGAAATTATTGGGGGATTCAGATCGGCTGGATTTATATTGTCGGCTATACATGTTTAAGCGTAATTTTAAGTTGGCTGGCATATATTAATACTCTTGTTGCTTTAACTTATTTCTTTCCCGAGAAAGCGGCGTTTTTTGCGACACGGATTTTTAGTATAATAATACCTTTATTTTTCATTGCACTTTTTACATTAATTTTTGCTCTCGGTGTAAAAAATTCAACCCAAGTTATTGTTGCTTTTTTCACAATAAAAACAACCATGTGGCTAACTATTGTTGGAATTGGTCTACTTCATTTTGAAGGAGCAAATATTAAAACTCAAATTTCGACTTCTGATGTATTTGGACCAATTTTTACAGTGGCAACATTAAGCGTTTTTGCCATGTTAGGCTTAGATTCTGCAAGTGTTATTATTGACGACATTCATGAACCTGAGAAAAATTTCTTAAGAGGATTAATTGTCGGCATGTTTATTGTTTTAATTTTATATCTCTCAACAATTATTATGATTCTTGGCATAGTAGGTTCTGATGGCGCTCAAAATTATGTCGATAATGGTATAACCGGAATATTCTTAGATATATTATCCATGCCTCCTCTTGTTTTATTAGTTTTTATAGTAATCAGTATTATAGGGACCCTATTTATTACGATGTATCTCGTGGTTAGGTTAACTGGAGCAATGGCTGAAAATAAGGATTTCTACTTCTCTAAATTTGCAATAAAAAAACTTAAAGATAAAGAAAATCTCAAGTCCACATATAAGGTAGAAATGCCTAAAATTGCTCTTTTATTGGAAACTCTGGTCTATGCAATTTTCTTTTTCCTTATTTATATAGAATCATATTATGGAACTTATTTCGTTTTATATTGTATGTATTACATGGGGATCATCTCGGTGCTTGTGATTCTATTCTTTATTTGTTATACAAATTTTAAAGCTTATAAAAAAGGTATCGGTAAAAAAGAAGGGAAAAAAATATCCGTCTTTAGACGTATAAGGGGCTTTTTCATACCTTTATTTGGTATGCTTATAATTGCTCTCGTTATTTATCTGACGATTCTATATATGTGGACAAGTCCGGCATTTCCACTTCCAGGGCCCTCAGAAAGCAAATATAGGGTGATTTGGCAATGGTTAGGAAAAATAGTTCCGCTTCTATTTTTCATTCCAGGGCTTCTATTTTGGATTACAACAAGATCAAAAAACAAAATAAAAAAAGATTCTTAAATTTCTATTAATTTAATCGATAAAATTCAATAATAAATAATAAAAATTATTTTTTAAAAATAAATAAAGTTCTATGCCCTATTAATAAAAATTTTCTATTTTTAAAAGAATATTCAATATTTAATTTTTGATATTTAGTTTGATGATATGGAATTATAATTTTATGAGTTAATTCTAAATATTTTGAAAATATTTCATTTATAATAAGTTCTAAATCAATTAACTTGCCTCTTTCCTTTTTATTTGAAATTATAATTGCTAAATATCCATTTTTTTTAATAGATCTATAAAATTTTCTAACAATAATGCTTAATGATTGAATGAATTGATCTAAATTTAGATTTGCTAAGTCCGTATTTTTATTAGAATATAGATTTGAATTCATATTATAATAAGGAGGATCACAAAATATTGCTTGAAAAAAATTATTTTCAAAAGGATTGGGATCTTTTAATAAATCAAATTTTAATATATCATTTCGAGTTGGATTAAGATCAACTCCAATAACTATTCTATTCATTAATAAGCCAACAT
>CAZVTX010000302.1:0-4548 GCA_964629395.1 uncultured archaeon | reverse complement strand
TCAGGAGAATATTTTATAAAAATAATTCCTTTTTCACGAGCCTTTCGATAATATTTTTCATTTTCTATACCAGGAGTATAAATATCTCTAAATAATATTATTATTCTAATATCCTCGCTTATTTCTTTTAATAATAATGCATTTTTTAATGCTGTCATACAACATATACTAGAACAATAAGCTCTCTCATTATTTCTTGTTCCTACACATTGAATCATAACAATATTTTTTGCATCAATAGAATTGTTCTTTAATTTTTTTTCAAGTTCTAATTGAGTGATTATTTTTACTCCGTCATAACCGAAAAGATTAAGTGGTTTGTAGGTTGATGCTCCAACAGCCACAATAATGACTCCAACTTTAATATTAACAATAGAGTCATCAGTAGCTATTTGAACATCATAATTTCCTACAAAACCACTGATATTGTTGATGATAGACGAGCGAAATATTTCAATATTATTTGAGGATTCTAATTTTCCAATTAATTTTTTTAGAAATTCGGATGATTTTTCATCAGTCGGAAAAAGTTTGAATAAATCATTCAATTTACCACCAAGTTGTTCAGATTTTTCGACTAAATAGGTTTTATATCCTTGTTTACTTAAATTTAATGCAGCACTTATCCCTGCAACACCCCCACCTATAACTAGGGCAGAAGGGGTTATTTTTACGAAGATATCTTCCAATGGTTTTAATTTTGCTGCTTTGGCTACTCCCATTTTAATTAAATCTTCTGCCTTTTGATATGCTTCCTCTGGATTTGCCATATGTACCCATGTACATTGATCTCGAATATTTACAAAATTAAATAAATATTGATTTAACCCTGCATCTTGAATAGTTTCACGAAACAGCGGTTCATGGGTTCTCGGAGTACAAGATGCGACAACAACCCTATTTAGATTATGCTCCTTAATTGCTTTTTTTATATTATTTAATCCATTTTCGGAACATGTATATAAATTATCTTCACTATAAACTACATTGGGTAAAGTCTTCGCATAATCCGAGAGTTTTTTACAATCAATTAAACCTCCGATGTTGGATCCACAATGGCAAACAAAAACACCAATTCGTACCTCTTCTTCTTCATTATTATTAATCATTATTTAACCACCTCTTATTATTTCCGCTGCTTTTGCAGCTGCAGCGCTTGCTTCTGCTACAGAACGCGGAATATCCATGGGTTCATGCGAGCAACCGCATGTGAATATTCCTTCTCTGCTTGTTTCGACAGGAATAAAAGGATCTGCTCTAATAAAATTATTCTCATCAAGTTCAATGCCTAAAATATTTGCAAGTTTATTAATACCTGAAGGAGCTATAACACATGTTGCCAATACAACCATATCTACTGTTAATTGCTTAATTTCAGAAGCTTCAATATCTTCAAAAGTAATTATTAAATTTTCATCCTTGTCAATATCTATTGAAGCAATTTTACTTTTAATATAAGAGATATTATATTCTTCAGCCCCCCGATTGATAAATTTCTGAAAACCCTTACCGCCAGCACGTAAATCTATATAGAAAATATAAGATTTCAATTCTTTATTATGTTCATGAGCAATCATCGCTTCTTTAGTTGTATACATACAACAAATCGATGAGCAGTAATTTTTACCTTTTACTTCTCGAGAACCAATACATTGTAGAAAAGCAATTTTTTTCGGCTCTTTGTTATCTGAGAATCTCCGAAGATGTCCCTCTTGAGGACCTGAAGCGCTTAATAATCGTTCAAACTCTAGACTCGTAACAACATTTCTATATTTTTTATATCCATAAGTAATTAGCTTATTTATGTCTTCATACACATCAAACCCGGTTGCGACTATTATTGCACCGACATTATCAATTGTAATAATCTCATCCTTTTGATCAAAATCAATCGCATTTCTATCACATATCTTCTCACATATACGACATGCATTTTTTGTAAACCATAAACAATGCTCGCGGTCTATAGTCATAACAGAAGGAACACCTTGGAGATAATATAAATAAATAGCCCGTCTTTTTATTAAACCCCTTTCAAATTTATCCTCCACTCTCATAGGACATTTTTCTGCACATGCCCCGCAATTAACACATTCATCTTCTTTTACATATCGTGCTTTCTTATAAATTTCAACGGTGAAATTTCCGGCATTTCCATTTACTTTATTAACTTCTGATAAGGTATGAAGTGTAATATTTGGATGTCGGGCACATTCTGATAATTTTGGTGCTAAAATACATATAGAACAATCATTTGAAGGAAAAGTTTTATCTAATTGTGCCATTCTTCCTCCTATACTGGGATTCTTTTCAATTAAATGAACTTCTACTCCCATGTCAGCTAAATCTAATGCAGATTGAATACCCGCAACACCGCCACCAATAATTACTGCTTTTTTTAAATTATTCTCCAAATTTTATCCCCTCACTTTAAATAAATTGAATTATTATATTTGGGCAGTAGTTTTTAGACTTTCTATTAGATCCTTGACTCGCACACGGTGAAAATTAAGACCTAATTCCCCAGGATCATAGCCAAACACTAAAGCCATCAATTCTGAAAGATAAAAAACAGGAATGTTAAAATGATTACCTTCTTTTTTATTTAAGTCTCTCTGTTTAAAATCAAATTGCTGATAGCATGCAGGGCAAACAACTACCACGCAATTCGCGCCTGCTTCTACTATTGAACGTAATTTATTTTCGATCATCAACAGAGAAAGTTCTGGATCTGATTTCTCAACAGGATTTCCGCAACATTCTAACTTTAAATTATAATTTATTGATTCTGCTCCTAAAACTTTTATTATCTCGTCTATTGTTGTCGGTTCAAAAGGATCATCCCATTGTATAATTTCAGAAGGTCTTAAATAATGGCAACCATAATGAACTGCTATTTTAAAACCTTCAAGTGGATATTTTACCAATTCCTTTACTTTATCTAAATTTTCATAAATCACTTGAGCAAAATGTTTAACTTCAGTTTTCCCATCATAATGTTTTCCGATCTTTTCTAATATTTCATTAATTTCTCTTGAAAGATTCTCATCTTTATTGATAAAATAATTTATTCCTTTAAGGGTTTCTACGCATCCAGAACAAAAGGAAATAACATTTCTGCCATTTTTATTACATAAAGATAAATTTCTGGCTCCTAATGTCAACCAAGTTTTGTGATCAATTAATTCTACTCCGGTAGGATCGGGACAACAACTAAAACCATCAATATCTTTTAAAACAATACCTAATTTTTCAAATACTTTTCTGGCTGAAGCTTCTAAAAAAGGTAACCTCGCCGGAATTACACACCCTAAAAATACATTATATTCCATAAATTTAATCTCCCTCCTTTTTAAAATTTTTACCAAAATTAGTTGCCTCGAATATCTTTTTTAACTCATCCATATTAGCAGGTTTAACATCTGGCAATCCTAATTTCTCTCGTCTAGAAAGAATGGCTTTTGAATAAGGGATTGCTATCCCATTGTCAAAAATGGCTAATGCTTGAGAAATAAACGCTTCGGGAGCTTTACCTTCTTTAAAACTCTTATTTTTAATTACTGTGAATATTTCCGTCAATTCAACATTTTGAGGACATAATTCTACACATTTTTGACAGGTAGAACATAACCAAATACTTGAGTCTGGTTTTTCAATTAAATCATTAATTAACCCTAAAATTGCATATTCAATAATCTTTCGGGGATTGTATCTCCCATTAGTAATTAAAGCTAAAGGACATCCACTTGAACACGTGGAACATTGATAACAATATGTTAATGAGAGATTATGCTTAATTAATTCATTCCTTAATTCAAAATTTACTGTTACCATCTTACTCAATCTTATTTTTTAATTTCCTATTAATTTAATTTAAAATATTTATAAATTCAAAATATCCGATAATTTTATTCAGGATTCAAATGTTTTTGTAAATCTATATATATTGGTATCTCTCTACCTTCTTGTTCAATAACGACTTTTAATAATCCTCCCTCAATTGTTGTTCTTATAGGAGTTACCTTGCTCATAGTTTTACCGGATTTCTTTTCTTTTTGCAACTGCATCTTCAGGCAAGTATGATTCTCATCATATAGATAACAATTTGAACAGCAAAATCCTATTGGCATAAAACCTACGATAGAACATTTATAGTACATGTCGCAATTACAATTATTACACATCAGTTGGCTTCACCTCAAAATCAATTACTTTAAAACTCATCAATCGTTTGATTTATCTTTTGCTTTAAACAAAACCTTTCTGGAAAGATATGTTTTTCGGAGAATATTGCCCTAAAAGACTCGGGTAATTTTTCGGAAACTTTTATTTTTAATCTGTCGCAGGCAGTTCCCTCCACGTAATAGTCACACTTTTCACAGCAGAACCCTATCGGAATATTTCCAATTATTGAGCATCTATCGGACATTTCACAATGACACATATTACACATTTTTTTTATCACCAATCATTTTTTTAAACAATATAAACATGGATCTCCATAATATTTAAACTTGATCGATCTCGATAATTTTTCTCATTGTTAAT
>CAZVTX010000301.1:0-4595 GCA_964629395.1 uncultured archaeon | reverse complement strand
TTTCCAGGTGAAAATTATAAAGAGCCTATGATAAAAATTATTTTTCCTGATACTGATGACTTTAATAATTTAAAAATTAGAGATGATATTGAAGAGAAATTTAAGATTTTTCTGGTAAATAAATCAGAAAATGTGGAAGAATTTAAAGCTTTTCGCAATATCCAGAAAAAATTCCGCTTTGTAATTCAAAGAGAGTAAGCTATAATGTATAAGATATGGATCCAAATGATTATTTTGATATTGCTAATTTATTAGTAAAAATAAAATCCGATAAAATACCTAATGAAATTTTTTATCGAACAGCTATAAATCGATTATATTATGGGATTTTTCATTTAGTTCAGATAAAATATAAAATATTTATACCTCGGACTCAAGTTTCAAGATGTCATGCTTATGTTAAAGAACAAATTGAGCAAACAAATATTTTAGGAGATTATACAGAATTGGAAGCATATCGAGTAAGCGCTGATTATGAAATAAATAAAAAAATAAACATTAATCATTTTAGAGATGCTTTAAGGATTCAGCAAAGGATATTAAAAAGAATAATAGAGCCCGAAGAAATTCCGTATGAGGATGAAGACGAATTTTTCTTTAAGCATCGAAATAAATCATAACAATGGTAAATTGTATTAATAAATTAATAAAATTAAAAATTGTTTAATGAGGGAAACGAAATATTTAATAAATCGTTTTCCTAGAAAAACAATAATGGATTCAAATATAAAAATTAAAGTTTTGCTAAATGAATGGTTTAATTATGATTTACCCGAATTAATAGAACGGGAATTCAATTATGATCTCATTAAAAGTAAGAAAATAATATCAATTGTGGGAGCCAGAAGATCCGGGAAAACATATTTGCAATATCAAATAATAAAAAATTTATTGCAAAAAGGTATTCCGAGAGAAAACATTATCTATTTTAATTTTGAAGACGAAAGGTTATATCCTTTAAATGGAGATGAGTTATCAATCTTTCTTCCAACGTATTTTGAGAATTTTGATTATAATTCTAAGTTCAGATTATACTTATTTCTCGATGAGATTCAAAATATCCCGTATTGGGATAAATGGATAAGAAGGATTTATGATAAAGAAAAAAATATTAAAATAATTATTACGGGCTCATCATCAAAATTATTGAGTAAAGAAATTGCCTCATCTTTAGCAGGAAGGACTATCCCCTTAATTGTCTTTCCTTTTAGCTTCAAAGAATTTCTACGGATTAAAAATGTCAAATATAACATAAATAAATTAACGGAGCACCAAGCGGCAATTCTTCGGAAATTTTTAAAAGAATATATATTATATGGGGGATTTCCTGAAATTATTTTTGAAAAAGAAAAAACTGCAATTTTACAGGCTTACTATGATTCTGTTTTTTATCATGATATTATTGCCAGATATGGTGTTAAAAACATTAAGTTACTTGATATTTTATTAAAATTTTTAATTAACTATACTTCACGTAAAATAAGTTTCTCAAAATTAGAGAGAATTATAAAATCTATGGGTTATAAGGTAAGCAAGACTACATTGATAGAATATGCAAATTATGCTCAAAATGTTTTTCTAATTTATTTAATTGAAATATTAAGTTATAATATTAAAGATAGGCTTCAATATCCAAAAAAGATTTACTGTATTGATTCGGGTCTGGTAAATGCGGTATCTATAAAATTCCGGGAAGAATTATGGGCTCTTTACGAGAATGCCGTTTTAATTGAGTTAATCAGGCGCGGAAAGGAAGTATATTATTGGAAAAGTGAAAACATGGAAGTAGACTTTGTTATAAAAGAGGGAACGCGAATAACCGAATTAATTCAGGTATCATATGACGTGAGTGATAATAAAACAAGAGAACGAGAGTTAAAAGGTTTAATTAAAGCCATGGAAGAATTTAATTTAACCGAGGGATTAATAATAACAAAAGATTATGAAGGAAAAGAATTAATAAAAGATTTAATAATAAATTATATTCCGCTATATCAGTGGTTGCTCTCTTAAAGTGAGCAAAATAAAAAATGTAAAATTATATTCTAAAAGTTAATCAAATTGAATATTGGATGATTTCCATATGAAAAAAAAGGTAAATATGAAAGATTTTCGTAAATTTAAGGGAATTTTACCCGCTTCTGCTTTAGATGTTTATTATAAAGAAAAGAAAAAAGAACTTGAGCGGGAGGAACGTATTGCACCTTTAAAAGAATAAATATTGTTTAATTTGTTATAAATTGCTTCAAATATGAATTTAAGTAATTATAGAACGTCATTTTTTTCCTATGGTTCAATTCTTTGAATTTCTTTTATATCATCAAAATCGTCATCAAAGCTGTAGATACACTTTACATTATTCTCTAATGCACATGCGACATGAATAGCATCTCTAGGGCGTATATTATATTTAGAAATTAAATCCTGAGCACGGCTTATAGTTGTTAAATTAACTTTTTTAAAGGAAAGATTCGGAAAAACAAGGAAGTCTTCACCTTTCTCAATTGCAACGTCCCTTCCTAAGGTTTTTCTGATAATCCATATAAATTCATCCCATGTTAAAGAAGATGTAATCCCAAGAATTTCCTTATTTATGAGTTTCTTTAAAAAAATGTGAGATCTCCTTGCCTCTTGATTCTCTTTTATATCATATAAAACAGGATTTAAAAATATATTTGTATCAATATATACTATTTCTTTAACATCGCTCATATTGCTCATCAAGAATCTTTTTATAATCAATTTTTTCGGCTAATTTTTTTGGTGTCTGAATAAATTTATTTAAAAAATCCGCATTATCCTGCGCAGCTCGAATCGTAATCTCATTTTCGCCTATTTCTATTAATATTTCACTTCCCGGCCGAATATTTAGCATATCTCTTACATCTTTAGGAATTACAATTTGTCCCTTCGGACCAATTTTTCTTCTAATTTTCACAATAATAATAAGTATGAATTATTATTAATACTTTTTCATACTTATTATTCCAACGATCAAAAATTAAAAAAAGAGGATATTTATCAACATTAACCAATTCTAATCAAATTTAAAACCTAATATGGAGGGAGGTTTTATTATTTATAAAATAGGGAACCAAAAAAACCGAATTAAAAATAAGTTTTTAAAGTTTATTTAGTCTTAGTTTAAATTCTTGATAATTAAATGCTTCGCCTATTTCAAAAATTAAAGGCGGATCAAAAACAGGATCGATTCTTTTGTATTCCTTAAGAGTTAAAATATTTTTATCGTGAGTAGCAATTGTTTTAATATTCATTTTATCCATTGATGTTAATATTAAAGTATCTCTTCCTCCAATACCTAATTGCACATATTTCTTTAATTTTTGAATTACATTAACAAGGATAAATGCATCAAGTTCAATTAAATAACAATTTTCATTTGTAATTAAAGATAAAATTAAATCTTCTACAAAATCTTTACTTAAATCTTTATTTCTATCAGCTAATTTAAATAAATGATGTCCAACTTCTATGGGGATAATCATACTTAAATAAATTTTTTCTTTAAAAAGTATCCCGTCATTTTTTATGCCATTCAACCATTTTTTAACGTTTTTATGTTCTTTAGCATTAATATCCCAATAATAAATCCAAATCTGAGAATCAATCGTTATCATTATTTTATTCAAATATCTTTTTGAATTCTATAGGTTCGGATGTAATATTTTTCAATTTTTTACCAAACTCATCTGATTTTTTAATAAAATCTTTGACGGAAGTAGATTTTCGCAAAATTATTTTATCATCTTTAACCTGAAAAAATAATTTTTCACCCGCTTTAATATTTAACATCTTTCTTATCTCAATTGGTATGCATATTCGGCCCTTTTCATCAATTTTTGATTCTGTATTCATTTTTAATCAATTAATTTTTTTTTCCACTAGGTGTATTAAGGTGGGAAAAATAATAAATTTTTTGTTAAAATTTTTAATCTTAAAATTTTATAGAGCAATTTCGTGAAATTTTAAGGAAAAAATATAAGTGGTTATCAATCTAATTTTTTCATAAAATAAAATCATTTTAAGTAGGGAAATAATTTGAGACAATTAAAATACAGAATATTACTTAGAAAGGAACCAGAAGGAGGTTACACCGTAATTGTTCCTAGTTTACCCGAATATGTTACTTTTGGAGAAACTATTGAAGAAGCTATAAAAATGGCAAAAGAAGCAATAATTTTATATATTGAAAGTCTGCAAACTCATGAAGAAGAAATCCCTACTGAGGACAATACCTTGGAATATACTATGATTGTGAACCTTGATGTCTAAGCTTCTTGCATTAAATCCTAAAAAAAATTTATAACTTTTTTGTATGTGTCATTTCTTTCCAGTTGATTAATTCCCCTACTTTCTTAGGTGAATATTTTTTATTGACCCTTCCATTTACAATTTCAGTGGAGTTATTGATTAAACCTTCCTTTAAAAGTTTTTTAATGTAATAGTCAATTTTTCCTAAACTCCATCCCATTATTTTTGATAATTCATAAATCGTAACCTGTGGTTTTTTACATATTGTTTCATATACCTTCCATTTATTTTCAAATGCTTTTTTCCTTCTTACCATATTTGCC
>CAZVTX010000300.1:0-4604 GCA_964629395.1 uncultured archaeon | reverse complement strand
CGTGCATATACGGCTTTACTAATGGACCCTCATGAAGGATCTCTCCCGTAGATTTACGCTTAGCCTTTGTCAAGCAGCCCATCAGATTTTTTACCGATAATGTCAGTCCTAAAACATCATGCGCTTTAAATTTTGCACAAGAAATAATAGGATATTTACATGCTAATTTTGAAATACCGATTTCAATATCAAAGTGATTTTCGGGATTTCCCTCATCACCGGGAGAATATATTTCAAACCACTTTTCTGCATCATCTTTATTCATATCAAACGGCTCCCATAAATCCAAAAATTTCATAAATCCGTTATTTTTCATTGCTTCGATGGAATCGGGCTCTCCTTTACGGTTGTTTGTCGTCCCTTCCGCTAAAATTATTTTTTTAAACCCGATCTTTAATAGATATTCTGCCACGGCGGCGCATAATCTTGGATTAGTTACGGGCAAACCATTATTTCGGAATTCAGTTGGTAAGATATTTGGTTTCAATATTATTGTATCCGATTGCTTTCTAAGAGATAATAAATATTCCCGATAATAGGATAATCCTTTCTCAATTGGTCTTGAAAAATCTTTTTCAATTCGATTTATTTTTTCAATAAATACATCAGATTTCATGAGATTAAGTTATAGTCTTTTTTATTTCTTATAATAATGAAAATATCAATGCTATATAAATAGAATTAATAGGTGGCATATTATTGAGGTAAATTATAATATAGGAATATGTCTTATTTTATCTTAAATATATATAACGATTCGAGGTTTATATCATGAGCAAAAGATATGAACATAGAATCGATTCAATAAAGGAAAACCGAGAATATCAAGGCAAAAAATATTATTTTGGCGGAAAAAAATCAAAAGCCGCAAAAAGGCATAAAAAAGTAAGAAGGAAATAAAAATTAATTATTTTACCTAAATATTAGTTAAATAATTGAATTTTTGACGATATTGAGATTGTTTTTATAAACTTTTATTAATGATCCCAATATTCCCAGAAAGCAAAATGGCGGAACCTTTTTATCCATTAAAACAGAAAATGCATTTTATTATGAGTTTAAATGATTTTAATTTCGTAATTCTCTTAGATTTCTCAAATTAAGGGATTTTATGGATCTAAGCATTAAATTAAGAAATTCATAGTGCTAATGTTATTTTTTTTAAATTAGTATTCATATAGATAAAAAAAAATGAGACAAGTATAAATTAAATGAGAGGATTTTCAAGATTGATATTGAAAAAAGATTATAAAGATATTTACGATGAAAAAGCAAAAATAAAGAAATTTAATAATAAAAACGATCTTATGAGTATAATTTCTAAATTTAATTATAAAAATAAAATTTTAATAAATTTATGCCATTGGACTCGAATAACAGGTTCTATTGATAATAGTCCTTTTCATTTCATCAGAGAGTTGGTTAAAGTATTGGCAATATCCGGCAATGCGGACCATAAGATTAGGGTATTTTTCGGGATGTTCATAAGCATCCAATAAGATTTCCCGATTTATAACATTAGGCTGAAGTTGCATACCCCCTGTTGTTAGATATGTTTTAAATATATTTGCTAAAATTTTTGGTCCATCTTTACCTTGAAACATTGAAGATTCTATCGTAAGCGTAGCCGTCGCACCATTTTCGCAATGTTCAACAAAATTAACTTTTGATATCGAGTTTAATGCAGAAAATAGATCTGCTTCCTCCATTCCGTAGTGAGGAATAAGGCTATTAGCAAGCGGGACTCCTTTTAATCTACCTGAAGGTAAGGCAGGTGTATTTTTTCCGTATATTGTAGCAACATTGAGAGCATAATAACCCGCAGAATATCTACCGTTGCGAGGACAATTAGGCACAGAATCAAGAGCATTATTATAAATTTCTAAGACTTTATTAAACCAATCTATTGCTCTTTGGGATGAGTCATCACCGAATTTAGGAACCGCGAGTAATGCTTCTCTAATTTTCTTATAATATAATCCCTGAAAATTGGCTTCAATTGCTTTAATGACATCTTCAATAGGATAAAGTTTTTTCTTAAAAACAACTTCCTCTATTGCATGTAAAGAGTCGGCTACATCTGTTACGCCAACCGCCTGGATACCGCTACTGTTAATTTTTGTACCTCCTTCATATACATCTTTGCCGCTTTCAATGCACCCTTTAAATAATGACGATGCTAAAGGTGTTTGAAAATGTTCTCTAAGGACTCTTTCAATTTTTTGATGGTCGGATAATACATCCTTCGCTAAATGATTTAAACGTTTTTGGAACCTCTCAATAAGCTCGTCCATATTAGAAGGAGGGTTATATTTGTATAATCCTTTTTTAATATTATGTCTATCAATAAGTTTATCGCAAATTCGGCGAACAAGTTTGGAAAATTTATTCTTTCCTTTAAAGTAATATTTGAAAAAGTTAGTTGATAATTTCAATATGGCTTCTTTGAGGCTATAATTCCATAACTCGTGTTCATGTCCTTTTAACGCTTGTAATAAAGGTAAGGCAAGATTCATGTTAGCACAATCCGTATTGCCGAAATGATCATCGGTAGCATTGGGCTCAACGCAGCCTACAATTGCGTAATTTCTTGCTTGCTCTAAGGTTGTAGGGTAATGTTTTAATAACGTTTTTATATAAATATCATCACTAAATAATTGTGGTATAGGTGTTCCGTTGAGATATACTTCGGCAATTCGCTCAAGATATTCGGGAGGACTATCTTTATGCACTCTTGCAGCCATATCCGCACATAGAGGTTGCAATTCACATGCATCTATTAACATATAAGTCACATCGTTAGTGGCATCTTTACCGTCTTTATCAACACCGCCAAAAGTAACTGCTTGATCCGTAGATACGGTTTCGAATAGTTTAAATAATTCCAAAAAGGTATCGCCATCATTAGCTAAAATAACCTCGTCCATCTTAAGAATAAAGAGGCAAACGAGTTCTTTGGCTTTTTCATATGTAATTCTTCCGGCTTCTAAGTCTTTTTTATAATAAGGATATAAAATTTGGTCAAGGCGCCCGAATGAAATTGCATTTTCATATTGCTCGATACAAAGTGCTATATGTAAAAAGAGCATGCTCTGAAGTGCTTCATGAAAAGTTCGGGCGGGATATTTGGGCACATGTCTGCATATTTCGGATATTTTTTCGAGTTCTTTTCGGCGTTGAGGATTTTTTTCCTTTTTGCTCAATTTCGCCAGATGATCTGCATATCTCTGTGCAAATGCCTCTAATCCTTTAAGAGCGATTATTGCTCCATCATAAAAATCTTGGTTATTTTCAGGATGCGCTTTTTTAGCGTCCTCAATTTCTTTTATAATGCCTGAGGTGCCCAGTTTAAGGATGCGTTCAAAATTTACAATAAAATGACAAATTGCCGCAAAATTATTGTTAAATCCCGCAACCATTTCAGAGACTCGTGCGAATCCTAATATAATATCGGGAATTCTTTGATAAACCCTTCCCATAACACTTTTCTTTAACCAAAACGGTGCTGCTTTGAAAAAATTAAAGCCGTCTCTAAGTGTCGCCCTAAAAGGAACGGGTTTTAAACGGCTTACTTTATGAATCATTTTAAGCCCCATAATTCCCATGTAATCGACCCAGAGTTGACCTGCAACCCTTTTAGAAGTATAATTCCCTACAAGTAATTCTTCCGGATAGATTTTTATTTTTTTATTTTGTAGTATATAAGAAAGGCATTCAGCTCTATGAATAGGAGTTGGCTTTTTAAAACCGTGCTTTTTATAATATTTTGTTTTTAATTTGCAGGATTCAGAACAAATCGCATATCCGTAATTTCTTAATTCCTTTCGTATTCTCTCCACACGTTTGGTAAATTTAGCTTTACGTATTTTGGTTTCAAATTCCGTAAATTGAGCATTAATACCGTATTTTTCGAATAGTTTCAAGGCTTTTTTAATAGATTCAATACTTTGGTCGGGAGTAATGTTTAATGGAGTAATTTCTATACCTAGTTGTTTTGCCTTATCTTCATAAAGATTATGATATTTCAGCAACTCAATAGAACCATATCCGATTGATTTCAGAAAATCTGCGATGGCTTTAATGTTCTCTTCTGTATCTGTATAGCCCGGCACCATTACCGTTCTAAATTTTATATTTGCCCCCAATTCAAGAAGTTTCCTAATATTATTATGAATTATTTCGCTACTTTGTCCGGTATATTTTTTATGAAGCTCATCATTCCCGACGACTTTAAGATCAACAAGGAAAAGGTCAATATACGGTGCAGCTTTACTAATGGTTTTCCATGGAGCATGAAGCGATGTTTCAACCGCAATATTAATATCTCTTTCTTTTAATTTTTTCAATAAAAATGCTAAACTTTCAGGATTCTGCAAGAAAGGTTCACCGCCGCTTAATGTCACTCCGCCATTAGTCGAAGAATAATACATTTTATCTCTCGATACAATATCAACAATTTCGTCTATCGAATAATTACAATCGACACTTCCATTACCGTTAAAAGATTGTCCCTCAGGATTTTGACACCATAAGCATCTTAAATTACAGCCCCGGAAAAAAATAGTAGTCCGAACTCCGGGACCATCATAAACAGAACTTCGCTG
>CAZVTX010000299.1:3454-4613 GCA_964629395.1 uncultured archaeon | reverse complement strand
AATTATTTCTCAAAAGGGAAAGTTCTCACATGTGCAGCGGGTGATATAAACAGAGATGGTAATATTGAATTAATATTTGGTGGCGAAGACAAAACACTTAAAATTCTTAAAAATATTAGTTCAAAAAAGCCTATAATTACCTTATATTATGATTCTTGGGTTACTTGCTGTGCATTAGGAGCCTTTAAACATCCTGAATTCCAAAAACCAATTATTGGACTAATAGTAGGAACTAAAAGCGGTTTTTTAGAATTTATAGTTTTTAATAAGGATAAGCCAAATATTTTATGGCAAAAAGATCTAAATTCTCAAATTAACACAATTGTTATTGGAGATGTATTAAATAATGGTTATAATGAAATTATAGTCGGAACTAATGATTATCATATAAAAATTCTGGATTGTGAGGGTTATAAATTAAAATATATTAATCTTTTTAATAGTCGTCCTTTAGCTTTATTGGTTGACGATATCGATGGAAATGGAGCAAATGAGATTGTTGTGGGATGTGCTGATGGTACATTAAAAGTTTTTAGAAATGATAATATTGATTCAACTGAATTTTATCAAAAATGGCAGCTTAAAATCTCAACTTCAATCAAAACTATAACATCCTTTATTCCGCAAGGTAAAAAAATAAAGGAAATTATTTTTGGAGGATATGATCGAACACTTAGAGATATATACGATTACGAGTATGGAAAAGAACCAAAATTGACGATTAAACCAAAAATATTATTACAAAAGATAGAAGCTAAACCAATTTCAACGTTAGATTTAAATCAAAATATCCCAACTACTTTACAGGAGACTATTACCAATTTTTTCGAGAAATGGCAATATATCCCTTCATTAGAATTGCTTCAGAATTATTTAGAGATGATAGGTTTTTCAAAAGAGCAAATTGAAAAGGAAATTAATGCTTTAAAAGAGAATAAAATGCTAAATTTAGAATCTAAAGAAATTAATATCTGGACTTATGGTATTAAAATATATGAAAAAGAGAAAATTGGAGAGAAAGAGTCCGAGGGAGTTGCAGAAGAAATTCAACAAGAAAGTTTAAAAGAAGAATTAGATAAGACTCTTAAGGAAAGGCTTGAAAAGGCTCCAAAGAAAGCTCCCAAGAAAAGTCCTAAAAAAGCTCCAAAGAAAGCTCCCA
>CAZVTX010000299.1:0-3354 GCA_964629395.1 uncultured archaeon | reverse complement strand
AGAAAAGCCCCAAAAAAGCTCCAAAGAAAGCTCCCAAGAAAAGTCCTAAAAAAGCTCCAAAGAAAGCTCCCAAGAAAAGCCCCAAAAAAGCTCCAAAGAAAGCTCCCAAGAAAAGTCCTAAAAAAGCACCGAAAAAAGCCCCCAAGAAAAGTCCTAAAAAAGCACCAAAAAAGACTCCTGAGAAATAGAGAAATAACTTATTTCTCAAAAAAAGATCTTATTTCTTGTTCAAAAGGTTCAAATTGGGTCAATTCGGTAAAATCTTCATTATTATATTTATGAATAAAAAGCTGAAAAATAGGATTAACTTTTTCTAAAAATTTTTTAACTATTTTATCTGGTTTCTTTTTCTTCTCTATTAACCCATACATAATAATTGGTTCCTCTTTAGGACTGTCACTGGCTTGAATCTTTTCTATTTTAAAAACAAATAGGAAATCTCCCGATTCCAAATATTCAAGAGAGGTATTGGCAAAGAAGTTTTCGGCAAAAGTTGTAATTGCAGAAATAAATGCACCCCTTAAATCTTTATCCGTATCGGATTGCTTTGGTAATTCTTTAAATTTGGTTTGAACGATAACAAAACCCCGAAAAACAATACCAATCTCGTAGACTTCCCTCAAAATAGATTCCTTTTAGCGATAATTAAATATATTATAATGATAGTATTATTATATTTTTCTAAAAATAAAATCGTTAACAAATTATTTAATTGTTTAGAGTTTTTGCGAATTTATAAATGAAAAAACGATTGAATAAAAATTAAAAATGAAATTTAGAAAGATAAAAGAATATATGAAAAATCTATTAAATAAGAATCCAAAAATCGGAGCCCTTTTTGCCACTTTTATGAGTTATATTGAAATACCTATGTTAGAATGCCTTAATTTTGTCCATAAAAGGATTTCTCCTTATTTTAAAATTAGAATAACAAGATCTCTATTAAATGGAAGATGGGGCGGTCGGGTTATACCATTAGGAATTAATATATCTCCCGAAACTAAATATTTACCTTCTCAAGAAATTTTTGAAATTGTTAGTCGTTCGGATGTGGTTGCAATAGGAGATTGTTATTGCAGAACAAAACATAGGAATGAAACTGGTTGCACCAAACCTATTAAAACATGTATATTATTAGGATTTAAAGCGGGAAAATCATTAAAACAGATAAATTATAGAGATATTAAATTTAAAAAAGTCAGCAAACAAAAAATTATTGAAACATTAAAGCTTGCCGATGAGGCAGGGTTAGTCCATCAATTGATTTATTTCCCAACTCCTGAATATTATTACGTAATTTGTAATTGTTGCACTTGTTGTTGTGAAGCGTTGGCGCATTACAAACAATTTTTATCTCCTAAAATAATAAAATCAGATTTTATTCAAGAGACAAATAAAGATTTATGTTTAAATTGCGGGATTTGCACGGAGATATGCCCATTTGATGCAAGAAGAATAATTAAAGGAAATCTTACTGTGGATGAGAATAAATGTTTTGGTTGCGGTGTCTGCGTAAATAAATGTCCAGAAAACGCAATAAAACTCATAAAGAAATGAATTATTCAAATATTTATAATAAAAAAAACTTATAAATCAAAATGCTGGATTTAACGTTTATAACACCAATAAATTACAAGATTCAATTTGATTTCGATGTTAATAGCTCGGATTTTTTAGGTATTACCGAAGTAGAGTTAAAATTAGAAAAAGTATCTGAAAAGATTAAATTACATGCATCAGATTTACTAATTTCCAAGGTTCAATTTAGAAAATCTTATTCGGATGAATTATCTGATTGCCAATATAAACTTGATTCAGAAGCTCAAGAATTAAATATATTTTTATCTGAAAAAATAGATGGAATAATTTATTTAAGAATTGAATATAAAGGAAAATTTCACCACGATCTTTTAGGGGTTTATCGCAGTTCCTATGAATTAGACGGTAGAAAATATTATATTATTGCAACCCAATTTGAAGAAATCTACGCCCGTAGGGCATTTCCATGTATTGATCATCCTTCAAAAAAGGCAACTTTTGAAGTAGAATTTATAATCGATGAAAATTTATGTGGTATCTCAAATACGCTTCCAAAAGAGGAAATAAAATTAGAAAACAATAAAAAGCGAATAATATTTGAAAAAACACCCATAATGTGCACTTATCTTCTTTTCTTTAGCGTAGGGAAATTTGAAATTATAGAACATAAGTCAAAAAGACATTTAGTTAGATTAATCACAACGCCTGGGAAATCTAAATACGGAGAATTATCGATCGATATGGCATTAAAATCATTAGAATTCTTAGAAGAATATACATCTATTAAGTATCCGTTATCTAAATGTGATTTAATAGGCTTACCGGATTTTTCTTTTGGTGCAATGGAAAATTGGGGCGTAATTGCTTTCAGAGAAAATTTATTACTTATTTACCCCGATAAAACTTCAAAATATGGGATATTTTTAGTAGGAAGCGTTGTAGCACACGAGGTTGCACATTTTTGGTTTGGAAATTTGGTCAGTCCGCTTGATTGGAAATATATTTGGTTAAATGAATCTTTTGCATCCTATTTCAATTATGCAATTCCTGATTATTTTTTCCCGGAATGGCAATCATGGGAGCATTTTATTGTTCAATATTATATGAGTTCACTACAGCGAGATGGTCTGATAAATACAAGCCCTGTTGAACTATTAAGTGACGAGGAAATATTTATAACTCCCGCAAATGTAGATATTATCTATAATAAGGGTGCAGCTGTATTGAGAATGCTTGTTGGCTATTTAGGTCAAGAAAAATTTAAAGAGGGCGTTAAATATTTCCTAAAAAAATTTCAATATAAGAATGCAAATAGTAATGATTATTGGTCAGCATTAGAAATAGCCACTAGAGAACCTGTTAAAGACTTTGCTGATAGTTGGATTCATCAGCCCGGGTATCCAATCTTAAATGTTGAGGAAAATAATAATATATTAAAAATAAAACAAGAGAGATTTACTTATTTAAATGAACCATCCAATTTAAATTGGTTAATACCGTTAAATATCGAGATTTTCCTCAAATCAGATAAAAGTGAGAAAAAATTATTGTTTATTAAAGAAAGAGAATTCTCAATAAAACTTCCTGACAATTGGAGGGCAATTAAACTCAATAAAGAACAAATGGGATTTTACCGAATTAAATATAATCAATTCTTACTTGAAAATTTAGGTCCTTTAATAAAAGACAAGAAACTGTCTCCTATTGACCGTTACGGGATCGAAAATGATTTATTTGCATTGGTAAAAAGAGGAGATTATGAAATTAATAGATATTTAATCTTTATAAAAAAATATTATGAAAATGAGAATGATT
>CAZVTX010000298.1:0-4616 GCA_964629395.1 uncultured archaeon | reverse complement strand
TTACATAAATTAGAACAAAATAGGTAACGATATATTCATATTTTAGAGGCTTCTTTTAAAATGAGCGAAAATTTCAAAGCTTTTTTTTTAATGCAAAAAATAATGAAATAAAAATTAAACCATCTTAAAACCTTTATATAATAGATAACATCCGAGTATTTGCATGCACGGAACGGCCCATAAGAGAATATACGGACCTAGGGCGATAAATACGGGAGTTGCTTCGGGGCTATTCATTGCAACCGAAAATTCAAATATAACGATTCCGATTACCAAAATAATTGCTTTTCTTCTAACAATACCGGAAGAAATAATCGCCAATCCTACATAAATAGACGGAAGTGCCAATAAAGTAGTAATCCATAAGGGATATACAATGTAGAACGTGATATAAGGAATACTAATATTTTCCGGCAACCAATAATTAAGAACGGAAATTGCAAGTGTTATAAGCGTCAGTATGCTGAATAGATAATGCGTTTTTTTAATTTCTTCCTTTTCTAATGCATAATATATGAAAAAAAGCCCTCCTAAGCCCAAGGCGGCATAAAAAGAGATAAGAATGAGATTCAATCCTTCATAATGAAGGCTCATCGGCGATTTCGTCCGATATCCGATAAAAAATTTATTAATAAGTCGACAAATACTTGCCCCCAAAAATAAAAAGAAAAAGAATCCGATCCTACGAAAAAAAATATTTTCCTTTTGCTTTGCTTCCCTAAAAAAATAAATTGCTATAACTAGTAGAAAAATTATTGCTGCAATCCAAATACATATTGAAATATTTTTAATGAAAATTCCTTCCTGAGAATCCTCATCAATAATAAGATCGACAATAATCATAATAATTAATTATTTATTATTACGATTAAAATCTTTACAGATATTCCTGGTATGGGATCCGCCAAAGCAAAAACGCTGAATTCTGCAGGAATACTAACAATTAAGGATTTAATTAATTGCAATGAAAAGATTCTTGCACAACAATTAAAAGGTATAGGTGTAGCAAGCTTAAATAAATGGAAACAAGCTGCAAGGCAATTACTACAACAATAAAATTATTTATAAAATATGATATAGACAAATTTAAAAATTGATTAATTGGCGGCTCTTTAAAGTTTTAAACTTTTGAGCCAATTTTAGGCCACTTATGGTCATAAACAAATCTCCAATTGAATAGCCAAATATCTAAGAAGCCAAATAGGAAATGAATTGCGCTGAAATTTAAGGTATTATAATAAATTACGATTTTCCCCTTATGATTATTAATCACTTCATGTAAATTTTTAAAATCTTCTACAGAGAACCGATCTCCTCCTTTTACTCTGGCTTTTTGTAAAGTATTATCTCTGGCACTATAATCATCAATATAATAAAGAAAATCCGTTAATGCCCAAGCCCCTGTATATGTAAATCCCTCATTTTTAATAATTTTAAATTTTGTAATTATTCGATCTAAATCTTGCTTTTTAGGATTTTTAGAATCCCCTTCGGATGTAATTATATAAGGAATTCCCTTATCACCAAAATAATATTTGATTGCATTACAGGAGCTCCAAATAGAGCAAGCGGCTCCTTCACCTGTTTCATAAATCATGACTCCGGCTCCATCCCAATCCCAAGGCGGAAATACGGATAATTGTGTGAGTTGTAATTGTGCATCATCAAAATCTATAAAATCATCCAAGTGCATTCCAAAAGTGGCACACACGACCATGTGATCGCCGGGAATTTCCTTTAATTCTTCTATTGCATTTTTTAATTTCTCGGCGCCATCTGCATGAATCCTATAACCATTCCACCAATCAAATATAATTGATGTATATTTCTCCCAATATAGTTCTGTATCTATGCAAATAGCCCTAAATTTATCTGTAAGATTGTTTTTCTCGACCCAGTATTTAAAGATTTTAATGGTTCCAATATATCGATCAATTGTAATATCGTTAATATATAAACCATCGTATCCATAATCTTCAATCGGCAATAAAGGCATGAAATCCCAAGTAATATTTGCCTCCGTTAATTTGGAAGTTTCATTAATAATGAATTGAGTATATGTATCATTTAGCATTAAATCTTCGGGTAAACCAACCATCACAGATACATTTACTCTATCAAGATTATTGCAATAGACTAATGCATCTACGACATCTTGAGGAATTTCCCATATTTCTGCCCACATCCAATTTACTTCAATCTCATCTGCACTATTATCTTCAATAATTATAGGAATTGGCATTAGCGGTAATAGAAAATAAAATGCAACGGGAAAAATTAATAGAATAATAAAAGATATCATCATCAATGTTCCAATTTTGGATTTGAATTTCGGAAATATCTTTTTACGGGGTTTATTTTTTTTAAATAAAATAATTACAGCTATAATATTCATGAATGCAAGTATAGAGTGATAAAGAGTGAAATAACCGATAAAAACATAAAGAGGGATCATGCCAATAAGAAGACCAATTGTGAATAAAACGCTTTTATCTTTTTTTATCATATAATATGCTGAAGAATAGAATATTATTGCTAGAGGTAATAAAAGCCATGCTATGATAGATTCATAAAAAGAATAAATGAAACATAAGTAAAATCCAACCCAAATTAACGGAATGATAAAGTTTAAGGCATTTAGAATGATTACGAGTTCAATAAAATTAATTGATTTTATTTTAGTACGCAGAATATTAATTTTTTCGGTTAAATTTCCATTAATTTTACTCATCATATTTTAATATCAATCTATTAGATTTTTAAAATTTAGTAGTATTAATTATTTCCTTATAATAGATCAACAGAATTAAATAAAAAGATTTAATTTGATATTTAGAATTAATTTTAATGTTATTAAAAATTAAAATTAAGAATAGGCTTTTGCAGAATAATTATAAAGCATTAATGATTCCAATTTTCTTTCGGTATTAATAATAATTAACTTTTAATAGAAGAGAATTAAAATTAAATGAAAATCAATAAAAGATATAAAGCAATCTTTTAAATTTATTAGGAATAAGGCATCTAAGAGTTTTTTTTATAATAAAATTATCTTTTGGATTACTGAATAGGCGATTGTAGATATATTTAAATATTTGTCAAAACAATTTTTATCCATTAAAAAAATACAGAATGAAATCTAAAAGATGTGAAATAATTGCGAATTTTATTTGACAAAAGATATACCCTATATTTCCTCTTTTTTTTGATAATTTTAAGTACAAATTCTTTTAATTTTCTAAATTATAAAGAAAAAACAGTAGGGTCGGCACCAAATACTTCCGCGAATCTTTTAGCGGTATATCAGTGGGGTGCTCCCTATACGGATGACCGCTGCGAGGGAAGTGCGATTTATGATTCGACTCAGGATTTATTTTTAGTCGGATCAACTAATAAATCAGGAAATTATGATATTTTGCTTTTGAAATATGATAAAAACGGGAATTTGTTGAAAAATGTGACATGGGACAATGGAAGGGATGATTTCGGTATGGATGTTGCAATAGACCAGAGTACGGGTTATATTTATGTTGTAGGATATACAAATTCTTCGCTAAAGTATGATGTCGTGGTGCTTAAATTCGGAAATGATTGTTCCTTTAAATGGCAGTATATCTATAATAACGCCAGTGTGAATGATTACGGATATGGGATTGCCGTTCCCGCTTCGGATTCAATTTATATGACCGGCAGGATGGGCAATCACATAGGCATTATTAAATTGAATGAAATAGGGAATTTAAAATGGAGAAAATTATATGATAGTGATGGATTCGATTCGGCATATGAAATTTATGCGAAAAATGTTAATGAACTTTATGTTTCGGGGATAGATAATCCGTCTTTTCCGATGCCGGGCGAATTGATTTTATTAAAATATAATAGTACGGGAGATTTGCAATGGAAACGGTCAGATAGCGGGGCAGTTAGCGCCTTAACGGGTTATAGCATTGCGTTGGATTCCCAGAATTATATTTATGTAATCGGTAGGGAAGGTACTGGTGGTGGTAGGCTATTTATAGCTAAATATAGGGATGATAATACAAATGCGGTAAAAATCGGTTTAAATTATTATTTAATCGGCAGTAAAGGATATTATGGCAATGATATAGCAATTGATAAGAATGATGATTTATATATTGCATCCTATTTAGGAGATCCTAACACTACCTTATGCCTTTCGATATATAATTCATCTTTAGGCCTTAAGAAAATAGATGGTTATGGAGGATCTGAGATTAATGTAAAGGAGGCTAAAACCGTGGTAATTGACTCGAATAATCAGATCTATAATTCCGGGATCATTACGAATAAAACTACGGGTTCAAATGATATTCTTATAACGAAATATATAGCAATATCAGAAGAAGTGAGCACAAATAAAGAAAACGAGGAGGAAAATAAAGCTACAGACGAAGATAATTGGTTTATTATAATATTGATAATATCTCTTATTGGCGCCGGAATTGCTGCCGGGATTGCAGGAGTATTTATTTACTTAAAATTTATCAAAAAAGAAGGTTCCTAAGCAAGAAAATTTCTTTTTTTTTATTTCTTTAATTTGTGAAAGGATGCGGGAATTATTTATCGTTTTTATTTAGGACTTTAAAGATAAT
>CAZVTX010000297.1:0-4661 GCA_964629395.1 uncultured archaeon | reverse complement strand
GCTAATTCTTTTTCTAATCTTATTAGAAATTGTCTCTTCAGAAATTTTTTATATTTAATAATAATTGCCTCATTTTCTAATCTATCAGAACATATCTCTATAACTTCTCCTTCTGGAGTGGAATATGTAAATCCGTGTCCTTGCGGGCCAAGACCTCCTAAAAGAACCATAGATAAACTATAAAAATCATAATTATATTTAGAAGTTATTTTATCAAAATTCTTCTTAATATTATAAATAGACACTAAATGTCTTTTTCCTGCAAAATCAAATTCCAAATATTTTAAATTATTTTCATTAAAACCATTTTTCTTTTTAGAATTTTTCTCAATCTCATATTGCTGTTCAAATTTTTTTAAAAATCTCTCAATAGTTCCTATTTTTTTAATGCTCAAACCATAAACAGAATAATCATTAAAATATATTAATAGACCTGAAACTATTTGCTCGGGTTCAGATGCTAAAAAATAATAATTTGATTCTTTAATAAAATATTCAAATGCTAATGACGGCAAATCTCTTTTGATGTATAAAATGAATGAATTTGATACATTTCCGAAAAGATCTTTTAAATTTGCCATTATTAATCTATTTTTTCTTATCTCAGATACAAGTTCAAGTTCTTTTTTGTTAAGCTTCCTTTCCAAGATATTAAATTCACAACAAAATCGTAATATATTTATGATTTCTCCTAAATAATAGATATTTGATAATAATAAATCTGAAATAATCGAAAATTTATTATTTATTTTGGAAATATCAATAAAAATATCAAATTTGTATGAATAGTCAATTAATTCACGAAATCTTTCAAAATTTTTATCTTTAAGTGCTAAAGCTAAGCCGGAATATAAACATTTTTCAATATAATTCTTAAGCCCTTTTTGTATAATTAAATTATTTAGTAAATCAAAATCGCTTTTATAATAATCTTCTATAATATATTTGAAATTAAAGAAATGTCCTTGTTCTAATGACTTTAGCATTGTATTTAATATTTTTTCAGAGATATTCGGTATTGCATTTTCTATATTTCCAAAAAGGTCCTCAAATAAAGGTCTAACGGCTAAAAAATCATAAAAATTTTGATTTTCTAAAGCTATTTCAAGGTTTTTTATTAACCTATTTTTAAAAAGATTCTCATTTCTAATTTTAGGAATATTAATTTTATTATTTTTTAAAACCTCATAAAACAATACTACAGATTCTATATCTCCTCTAAAAACAAAATATATTAACCCCTCTTTTAAAATATCTTTAACGAAATCTATCTGATTTTGAAAATCATTATGAATTCCTCTATTATTAATTCTATATTTTTTTGAATCTGTCCAATCTTTAATATAATAAATAAAAGTTGAGAGCAAAGAAGTATCTGAATTCAATGATTTTAAAAATACTGGCTTTAGGCGACTTGTAGGATTTACTAATGAACATTCTTTGCATAAAAAAACATTGTATTCAATAGAATAATTGTCCTCTCTAGTATTCTTAGAAAAACAATCTGCACAGTATTTTCTAAAAATGAAGAAATCTAATAATACATTTATAAAATTATTTATATTTCTTTTTGAAAAATTAAAATTTTTTAAAAGATTATCATTTTTCAGTCTTTTTAAATAATTTCGTACGATTTTATAAATTTTTTTGTAAGATATTATTTTGTATTCAAATGCAAGATCATCTTCAAAATAATTAATATAAGATTCAATGGGAGGCTTTAACTCTGTTAAATTATTTTGTAAAATAAAACTGTGCAGCTCACTAAAATTTAGTTTTCTTAAAATAATTGCGTTTTCTAAAGTTTTCTTTAGTAAATTTAACTGTTGAAATTTATTCATATGTTAAAGGGAGAAATTAAATAAGGTTTTATTAAAATATATAATAACTTGGATATTAATTTCTTTTTATTAATCTAAAAGTTCGGCAATCTTTTTAGAAACTGCTTGAATGTTTAAAAAAACCATCCCTAAAGAAGCATCTGCGGTTGTTAAAACGCATAATATTGCATTTTCTCCTGCACGGGAAAGAATAATTGTTCCTTCGGCACCTTCAATGAGAATCCTTTTTAAATCGCCTCTTGCCAGTTCCTCAACTGCCCTTTCAGAAACGCTTAAAATTGCTGCACTCATTGCACTTACAATTCCATCATTTACATTTCTTGCTAGCGCTGAGCAGATAGGAAGCCCCTGTATTGAAACTATTGCAGATCCTTGTATATCACTATTAGTTGCTTCAAGTCTTCGTAGAAGATCTGTTAATTCACTAATATTTTCCGACATTTGAGAATCCTTTCGTTAATTAATTTGCTATATTGTATATTTTGATTGATAATTTTTAAGACGATCGTTTTAAAAACAAATAGATTTAATTTTAAGTAATTTACTTAATATGATTATATTGTTATTTTAATTTTTATATTTGATCTAAATTAAATCTTAACATTTAATTCTTTTTATTTAAAGTATTTTCAAAAAAAATTTTTATCGAAATCTATATTTTTACCATTATGAGTGAGAATCAAAAAACTAAAGAATCAACTAAAAAATCTGAGAAGGTTCAAAAGGAAAACGAGAATGAAGAAGATGAACAATTAAAATTAGAATCGCTGAGAAAAGCGGGTAAAATTGCTCAAGAGGTAAAAAAATTCATAAAACCTCAAATTAAGATAGGGGCTAAAGTTTTGGATATTATTGAAGCCGCAGAAAATAAAATTGTAGAATTAGGAGGATTTTGTGCTTTTCCGGTAAATGTTTGTATAAATAATATTGCTGCACATTATACTTCTCCTATTAAAGATGATGATTTAATGATAAATGAGGGTGATATTGTTAAAATAGATTTAGGAGTTCATATCGAAGGGTATCCCGTAGATACTGCTTTTACTATTAGTTTTAATGATGAAAAAGAATTAGAGAATATTATTCAAGCAACCGAAGTTGCAGTGGAGGCTGCAAAAATGATGGCGAAGCCTGAAATTCATACTCAAAAAATAGGTAAAAAAATAGAAGATATCATTAAGGGATTTAAATACAATCCCATTAAAGAATTAGGCGGACATCAACTTGAAAGATGGTTAGTTCACGGAAAAAAAGCAGTTCCCGAATTAGGGACACAAAGCGGAGATGTTATGAAAACTGGAGAAGTATATGCGATTGAAGTATTCGCTTCTACAGGAGAGGGTTCAGTTCATAACACAAAATATTCCTATATATACGGTATGAATCCCTATGCGGGCAGAGTCCCGCTTAGGAGAAAAATATCAAAACAAATATTAGCATTTATAAATAATAATTATAAAACTTTACCTTTCGCAGAAAGATGGTTGGCTAAAGAATTTCGTGGAGTATTATTCGGATTACAAGAACTAATTCAACAGGGAAAAATTAATGTACATTATGTACTTTCCGAAAAGAAAGGGGTTTATGTAGCTCAAACCGAAGAAACAATATTAATTACTGAGGATGGTTTTGAACAATTGACGTAAATACAGATTCCATTTTTAATTAAAACAAGAAAAAATTTCATGAATAAATTAAATATTTGTCTAATTTCACTTGGTTTTCCTCCCGATAAAGAGGGAGGAGAAGCTAAATTTTTCGGAGGAATTTATAATTATCTTAAAAAAACTCATAATGTTAAGGTATTAACTGGTAAATGGAATGTAAGAATAAATGATCCTAATATAACCCAATTTTCTCTTTTTAAAAAACGCTTTTTATGGGGTTCGCATTTTAGTTTAAAGGTAATTAATTATTTAAAAACCCATAATTTTGATATAATACATGGAAATGGTCCAAAAGGAAGTTTACCAATAATCTTTTCCCGTTATAGAAAATTTATCACAACTATTCATGATTTAGGCCCATTTGAGACGAGATTTTCACTCCTACCAATAGAGAAAAGTTTAATCAAATATGTTGTAAAAAAAGCTACTTATATTACCACTTGTTCTGAATTCATCAGAAAAGAAATAAAGCATTATATTCCGCAAGCTAATTTAGGAAAAATTTTTAATTTATACTCTGCAATTGAGGAAAAATATAAACCATACCCGAAAAAGGCTGAAGAATTAAGGGATAAATTAGGGATTGAAGGACCAATAATATTATATATCGGAAGAATTGCCGCTTATAAAGGTGTAGAAGATATTATTAAAGCATATAAAATAGCTAAAAAAGAAATTCCTAACCTTAATTTTATAATAGGAGGCAATCCGGATTTTGCAATGAAGAAAAAATATGATGAATGGCGACAAAAATATAAAGATATATATTTTGTGGGATTCATTCCCTCAAATGAAATTGCATATTATTATACTTTAGCGGATATTTTTGTTACTTATTCATATGCTTCCGAAGGTTTTGGATTAACACCTATTGAGGCAATAGCATGCGGAACTCCGGTTATTTGTTCAACTATGCTTGCCTATAAAGAAGTTCTTCAAAATAATGCTTTATTTGTTCCTCCAAAAAACCCCAAACTTTTAGCAAAAAAGATTATAGAGTTATTAAAAAATCATGAATACAGGAGCCAATTGATTGAAAATGCACAAAAATTTATTAAAAGATATACTTGGGAAGAAGTTGGAAAAAAATTAGAGAGTGTTTACTATAAATTTTTAGAAGAAATTAAATAAATTTAGGTATTTATTCTTTTTT
>CAZVTX010000296.1:0-4670 GCA_964629395.1 uncultured archaeon | reverse complement strand
CATTAAAAGCAACCGTTATAAGAGATGGAAAGCAACAGGAAATTCCAACACGTGAACTTGTTCCAGGGGATATTATTGTTCTTAAACAAGGTGATAAAATCCCCGCAGATGGGAGATTAATTGAGGCTATGAATCTATCTATCGATGAAGCTCCATTAACGGGAGAAAGTGTTCCCGTAGAAAAGCAGCCTGGAATTATAGATAAGAAAAATAGGGAAATACAGAAGCAGACTAATATGGTTTTCATGGGGACTTATGTCCATAGCGGACGTGGAAAGGCATTAATTACAGCTACGGGAATCAATACTGAAATCGGAAAGATTTCGCAAACATTAAACGAGATGGGTAGCATTGAAGATATTCCGCTTACCCGTAAATTAAATAGATTAGGATATATTCTCGGAACAATTGTTTGCATTAATTTAACAGTTTTAATAATATATAAGCTTACTTGGCTACAAATGCAAAACAATTTTGTAAGAGAAGCAATAGTAAAGGCATTGGTCGATTCAATATTGAGGGCAATGAATATAGTTCCTATTAATCTTCCGTTGCTTTCTACTTTTGTGCTAATTACAGGAGTTTTAAATATGGCTAAAAGCGGTGTTATCATAAAAAATTTGTCTTCTATTGAATCCCTCGGTCGTGTATCGGTAATATGCTCTGATAAAACCGGGACAATAACTAAAAATGAGATGACGGTAGAAAAGTTTTATATTAATGATCAAAAATTCACGGTTACCGGTTCGGGATATGATAAAGAGGGAGAAATTTTATTTAAAGGAAAACAAATCAATTTAAAAAATAATTCTACTTTTGAAAAATTCATTCATTCTATGGTATTAAATAATAACGCTAAATTAGTATATGAGGATGTAAAGGTAAGAGTAAAAAATGTCCGTGAAAAATCTATTCGTAGGGCATTAGGGCTTCCTACAGAGGCTGCTTTATTGGTGCTTGCAGAAAAAGCAGGTTATTCTCCTGAGGATTTAAAAAAGCAATATGAATTAATAAAAGAATTTTCATTCAATTCTGATTTAAAACGTATGACAACTATCTGTAAATTTATTGGAAATTCTAATGAAATATTTATTTACTCTAAAGGTGCTCCCGAGAGGTTATTGAAAATATGTTCCAATATTGAAAAAAACGGGGAAATCTTACCTCTTATTGAAGAATATAAAGAAAAAATAATGAATCAAATTCTAAATCAAGCCTCAAAGGGTTATAGAACTTTAGCAATTGCATATAAAAAACATAATGGTAATCTGACTTTAAACCGTGATGAAGCTGAAAGCAATTTAATCTTTTTAGGATTTGTTGCAATAATGGATCCTCCAAGAGAAGGTGTGAAAGAAGCTGTTGAAGATTGTAAAAAAGGTAGGATAAAAGTTGTTATGATAACAGGAGATCATCCTGCTACCGCAAAAACTATTGCAGCTGAGATGGGAATTTATAATGAAGGAGATTTAGTTGTAGAGGGTTCACAAATAAAGAATCTCGAAAATAATGATTTTAATAAAGTATCCGTGTTTGCTAGAGTTGCACCTTCGGACAAGGAGGTCATCGTGGATCATTATCAAAAAAATGGCAAAATAGTGGCTATGACAGGGGATGGCATTAACGATACTCCTGCACTTAAATTAGCTAATGCAGGAGTAGCAATGGGTATTACGGGCACCGATTTAGCCAAAGAGACTGCCGATATGGTAATTACTGATGATAATTTTACATCAATAGCAGAAGGCGTAAGAATAGGGAGGGGGCTCTTTTCTAAAATAAGAACAATAATCTATTTTTTCATTTTAACTAATATAATGGAAGCCTCAATATTCTTTTTCTATGAATTCATTCCGACATTTGATCTATTTGCATCAAATTGGCAGCATATTTACATATTTGGTATTGTTCATTCCCTCCCATCATTAGCATTAGTTATAGATACTCATCCAAAAGATGTTATGAAGGAGCCCCCCAGAAATGATGAGGAATTATTAAATAAAAATTTATGGATATTATTACTTACACAAGCGTTTCTAATGGGGTTGGGAATCGTTCTCGCACTACAATTAACTTTAGGAGGCTTAATTCCGTTAAATGAATGGAATCTTAATCCAAATCTAAGTTATATTCCTAAAAATGCAACAAAAAATCAACTAATCCAAATGAAAGCAAGATCAATGTTTATAACTACATTATATATCCTGGAAACTAATTTCATTTGGACATTTAGAAGACCCAATAAATCTTTAATAAAAAGTCTAAAGGAAGAAATTAGTTTTACATTATTATTTGTATTAATGTTTACCATGTTAATTCATATCCTTGTCATTTGTTTCTCGGCTCCGTTAAATTATTATATCAATGACGTAATAGGATTGAACCTCCAGTTAAATTATATGTTTTTAAGTTTAACAGATTGGTTAATATGCATTGTTTTATCTATTCCCGGTATTTTTGGAATAGAAATCATAAAATATATTGCCAGAAAAAGAGAAATTTTCTTCTAATATTTCTTTTGCTTTTCAAAATGTTTTTAAACAAATATAATAAATTAAAAATTATTAATAGTAATTCTTTTTTGTAATCTATTATCTATTTAAAAAAAAATTGTCACGGAAGAATATATTTATGACAGAAAATTTTTATGCAAAAGAATTAGACGAGATATATCAAGAGTTTAAAACGGATCCCGATAAGGGTTTAAGTGATACAGAGGCTAAAAAGCGATTAGAATTATATGGCCCTAATGAAATCCCAAGAGTTTCAAGGGGATTTATTAAGATTTATTTAGCGCCTCTTTTTAATTGGTTGATTGTTATTTATTTATTTTGCTCACTTTTTATGTTTATAGGGATTTTATTTGGGGAAGAAGGGTCAATGTCGGTAATTGTTCTAACTTTAGCTATAGTAGGAATTAACTGTTTTATTGCAATTTTTCAGCAATTTCGGGCAACTAAAAAATTAAAAGCACTTAGAGAATTGGCGGCCCCTACGGCTACAATTATTAGAGATGGACAAAAACAAGAAATTCCAACGAAAGAACTTGTTGTAGGAGATATCTTAATTATAGATCAAGGAGATAAAATTCCGGCAGATGCGCGGATAATTAATTCCACTAATCTTGAAGTAAATGAAGCATCATTAACAGGTGAGAGTGAACCAGTAAAAAAAGTAGAAGTCGGAAATCCGATTAAAGGTGAACATATATCAATCGGCGAAAGATCAAATATGGTCTTTCTCGGAACTTATGTCACAACGGGAAATGGTAAAGCAGTTATAGTAGCAACGGGAGGAAATACCGAAATAGGAAAGATTTCCCATGGTTTAGAAGAAGCGGGTACATCATCGGTTCCCGTTCGGGAAAAAATGAATCATTTCGGAATGTATTTAGGATTAGTTATTTTGGCATTATGGTTTGTTATTCTAATATTCAAATGGATTACAACGGGAGACCCTCATTTTGTAGGAAGTTTAAATGCAGCTTTAGATTTAATGCCTATTAATTTACCCCTTTTAGTTACCATTATTCTTTTAACGGGAGTCTTGGTAATGGCACGTGAAGGAGTTATTGTAAGAAATATTGCATCAGTTGACAGTTTAGGAAGAGTCAGTGTTGTATGCTCGGATAAAACGGGAACTTTAACGCAAAACCAGATGTGCGTCCAAAACATATGGGCTAACGGGAAGGAATTTAAAGTGACGGGATTTGGATATAATCCTAAAGGTGAAATAATTGATATTAATCATTCTAAGGAATTGATACCCGTTAAAAATGTTAACGATTATCCTTATTTAAAATTATTATTAACTGCAGGATTTTTAAATAACAATTCTGCACTTGTAAAAAGTGATGTTGATATTAAAACAAAGAAGGGTCCTAAACATAAGTGGACAGTTGTAGGTTCTCCAACTGAGGGTGCTTTAGTTGTATTATTTAAAAAAGCAATGCGAGATTCGGAAGTATCCGATTATGAATTAATAAGGGAATTTCCTTTTGATTCAAGAGTTAAAAGGATGTCGAAAGTTTTTAAAAAGGATGGAGAATATATTTCTTTTACGAAAGGCGCAAGCGAAGTTTTAATCCCATTATGTTCTAAAATTATTTATGATAATAAAGAGCAACCCTTTACCGAAGAATTAAAAAATTTAGTCTATAATAAAGTAAATGAATACGCATCAAAAGGATATAGAATTCTCAGTTTATCTTATAAGAAACTTGGAGATAGAGAAATCACCTCAGAGGAGGATCGAGAATTTTGTGAATCAGACATGATTTATATCGGATTCGTCACAATTTTAGACCCTCCGAGAGAAGGTGTAAAAGAATCTGTCCTCCAATGTTATAGTGCAGGAATTGATGTAGTAATGATAACGGGGGATTCTCCAACTACTGCCAGAGCAATTGCGGAACAGATAGCAATAATTAAACGTGAGGATGAAAAAGCGATTGAGGGAAAGGATATTAAAGATTACCAGAATTCAGAAGAATTCAATAAAATAAAAGTTTTTGCAAGAGTATCTCCTGAACACAAGCAAGATATTATAAAGGAATATCAAAAACAAGAACGGGTAGTTGCTATGACAGGTGATGGTGTTAATGATGCATTAGCGTTAAACATGGCTGATGTTGGTATTGCAATGGGTATTACCGGAACAGATGTAGCTAA
>CAZVTX010000295.1:0-4670 GCA_964629395.1 uncultured archaeon | reverse complement strand
AAACATTCTTTAAATTGGTTTTCAATTTTAATTCGTCTTTTTATATCTCTGATCCCTTCATTAAATTCTTCTAGTAAAATTCTTTTAAAAAAATTATCGTTTTTCGTTTTATCATTCTTTTTCTCTGGAAAATATATATCTACAGGTGTTTTTTCGGCAGAAGTTAATGATATCACGATTAAATTTGAAATAATTTGGTAATATTCTTTAGAATTCTTGAATTTAAATAATTCATTTACGAGTTCATTAATTATATCATACTTTAATTTCTGAAATTTTTTTGAATCTATTTTTTCAATGTTATTTATGCTTAAGACTTTTTCAATAGTCTTCATTGCATAATCATCACTATAAATGTTTTCCATTCGCATTTCGGTGTTTCTTTATCTCTAATTTCCTAATCATTTTTATAATTGTTATTTCGTTAATTTCATATTTATAATTTTAGAAAAATGAAAATGAAAATTGAAAAAGTATTTTAACTTTAAAATCAAATTTTCGTTTATGAAAAGAATAATATTATTTGGAGCTCCCGGTTCCGGAAAAGGAACCTTTGCAGGGCGTATAAAGCATATTTATCCTGATATTGTTCATATTAGCACAGGTGATATTTTCAGAGAGAATGTGAAAAATGGAACAGAATTAGGTAAAAAAGCAAAAGAATATATGGATAAGGGAGAATTAGTTCCTGATGAGATTGTTATTAATATGGTTAAGGAACGACTTAATAGAGAAGATGTTAAGAAGAATGGATTCATCTTAGATGGATTTCCCCGCACAATTACCCAAGCGGAAGCTTTATCTAAAATCACGGATATAGATAGAGTCATATTAATGGAGGTTGATGAGGATGTGCTAATGAAACGAATCCTAGGGCGATATTCATGTAAGAATTGTGGTTATACTTATAATAAATATTTTTTACCTCCTAAAAAAGAGGGAATATGTGATAATTGCGGTGCTGAATTAAAAATTGAACAGAGAATAGATGATACCGAAGAAACTATAAAAAATCGGTTAAGAGCTTATGAAGAAAATGCAAAACCTATAATTGAATATTATGAGAAGCAAGGACTTGTTAAACGAGTAGATTCTACAAAAACTTTAGAATTTACAAGAGAAGAAATTGCCGAAATAATTAATTAGATTATAAATTATATTATTTAAATAAAAAATTTTTTTAAATTAAGGGGATAAAATGAATAGAACTTTTGTAATGATCAAACCTGATGCCGTAAGAAGAAATCTTATCGGTAAAATTATTAATAGATTTGAAGAGGAAGATGGAATATCCATTATTGCTATGAAAATGATGAATCTTTCAAGAGAATTGGCGGAAAAAAATTATGCTGAACATAAGGGGAAAGATTTTTATGAAAATTTGATAAATTTTATAACATCTGGTCCTGTTGTGGCGATGCTTCTTGAAGGAGATAATATTGTAAAAAAAGTTAGGGAAATGATTGGTGCAACGGATCCTGCTAAAGCCGAACCAGGAACAATTAGAGGAGATTTTAAGGAAAATCCTGTAAAAAGTGTAACGGAGAATATGATACACGCTTCAGACTCTTTAGAATCCGCAAAAAGGGAAATTAATCTCTTTTTTGGAGATATTTAATTCTTTATTTTTAAATTAATTATTAAAATCTTGATTAAATATGAATTATAAAATATGTATTGCTCTGCAAATTACTACGGATGATTTTGAATTAAATAAAAATCTTTTAGAGAATGCTGTTAATGCTAATCCTGATTTTATTGAATTAAGGCTTGATTATTTAAAAGATCCTGAAAAAATTACACAAGATTTTATCGAAAAATTAATTGAGATATCTAAATCAAAGATTCCAGTAATTTTTACTTTGAGATCAAGAAAAGAAGGAGGCCAGATGAATGTTATTGAAGAAGATAGATTAACTTTAATTAAAATGATAATTAAGGAGAAGCCTCAGGTTTTAGATGTGGAATTCTACTTAAATGAAGATAGTTTAAATGAAATTATAAACTTAGCCGAGCAATATAAAGTAAAACTTATTTTTTCATACCACGATTTTATAAAAACACCAGATTTTGATAATTGTAAAGAAATAATCGAAGATTTCCTCAAAAAACTAAACAATTTTAATGAAAAATTCCATATAATAAAAACTATATTTACCGCTAAAAATTTTGAAGATAATTTAATTGCATTAGATATATGTAAATATTTCTCAGAAAAAGATTTTAAAATTATTTGTTTTTGTATGGGAGAAATTGGTATTTTTTCAAGAGTTACATGTGTTAAAGCAGGCTCTTATTTTACATTTGCCTCTCTAAAAGAGGCTACTGCTCCAGGACAAATAAATATTAAAAAAATGAGAAAATTACATCATTTATTATTTGATAAATGACTTCTATTCTTTATCGAAAATGTTTCCGCAATTCCCGCACTTAATTTGTTTCTTATAAACAGGTGTACCTTGCATGGAATAATATAGAACTTTTGATTTATCAGGAACTTCATGCATCATTCGGGGATTTTCCTCCCCACATTTAGGGCATTTAATCCTTTTATATTCGCTCATATTCTTAAGCCTATTTTCTTAATAATAAAAAAAATATTGTTTTAATCTAATTTAAGCATTTATATTTCGAAAAAAATACGTAATAATTCAGAGATCAATTTTATTTAAAATTTCATTTACAATCTCTTCAACTTTTTTACCAGTTGTATCAATTATAATCTCTGCAGCGGCTTCATAAAAAGGTTTACGAAAATTTAAAACTTTCTCAATTTCCGAAGGCGGATCTTCTTTATTAATTATCGGTCTTGATTCTATTTTATCTTTTAATGCTCTTTTATAAATTTCATCCACCGTAGCTTTTAAAAGAATAATATAACAATTTCTTTTTAAATAATCGATGTTGATTTTATTTAAAACAACTCCACCACCGCAAGAAATTACCGCTTTTCTAAATTCTGAAGCCATTTTACAAGCAGAGATTTCATATTCTCTAAATTTAATTTCTCCCTCTTCAGCAAAAATTTCCGGAATTGTCTTTCCGGCCTTTTCTACGATTAATTGATCCGTTTCTATGAATCTATAATCATTTCCAAGCCTTTTTACTAATTCTTTCCCAATTGTGGTTTTACCGGTTGCCATAAACCCTATTAATGCAATAGAATCCTTTTTCATTTAAAGACTCTCTCTTAATCTTTTTTACGTAATAATTTAAATTAGAAATATATTATAAGTTTGCCATTTTAAGATGATATAATATATCATAAAATGAATATGACCGCAGATTATTTTATTACAGGAAAAACAAAAATTTTGTGCCTAATAGGTTATCCTGTAGAGCATAGTTTTTCACCCATCATGCATAATGCAGTAATACAAGAATTGGGAATTGATTATGTATATATCGCTCTTCCTGTAAAACCCGAAAATTTAAGGAACGCAATTTTAGGGATTAAAGCGTTAGGTATTGTTGGATTTAATATAACTATTCCGCATAAAGAAAGGATTATTCAATATTTAGATGAATTAGATCCGATTGCTGAAAAAATTGGTGCAGTAAATACCGTTAAAAATATAAAAAATAAACTTGTTGCAAAAAATACGGATGCTGAAGGAGCAAAATTAGCATTAGAAGAAGCTGGTTGCTCGTTGAGAGATAAAAATATTCTTATTATTGGAGCAGGAGGTGCTGCTAGAGCAATTTCATTTGCTTTAGCCGAAAAAGCAAAAAAAATTGTCATTTTAAACAGGACAGAAATAAAAGCTATCAAGATTGCAGAAGAATTAAACAATTATTTTAAAATAGATGCAATTGGTTTGAATAATTCAATCAAAAATTTGAAAAACGAGATTTTAAAAGCAGATATTTTAATCAATACTACACCTCTCGGAATGTATCCCAAAATTGAAGAATCTCCCGTTCCAAAAGAATTTCTTCGAAAGGACCTTTTTGTATTTGATATTGTTTATAATCCAATAGAAACTAAACTTTTAAAAAATGCTAAAGAAGTGGGCTGCAAAACACTTGGAGGGCTGGATATGCTTATAAATCAAGGTGCTATTGCCTTTGAATGGTGGACCGGTAAAAAACCGAATAAATCTTTAATGAAAAATAAAATTATGGAATATTTGGGAATAAGATGAATAAAAAATCCATAGTTTCTATTAGCCGCAATAAGGATATTAAATTAGCCGTTAAATTCTGTTTAGAACATTTAAATTTACCTGATTTAAATGATAAAAAAATTCTTTTAAAACCTAACGTTGGAAGAGAAGTAGATCCTAAATTGGCAATAAATACTAATCCGGATGTAGTTTATGCTATTTTTAATTATTTAAATGAGAGATTTGATGCAGAATTCTATATTGGAGACTCTCCAATCATTAATACCGATTCAAAAAAAGCTTTCTATCAATCAGGTTATTCTAATTTATTAAAAGAAAAAAGAATTAAATTTATTGATTTAGATGATAAATCTCCAATAGAATTAAAAATAAAAAATGGTTTTATACTTAAAAAGATTAAAATCACGGGATATTTTAATGAATTCGATTATATCATCTCTATTCCGGTACTTAAAATGCATATGCACACTGGAGCCTCATTAAGTTTTAAAAATATGAAAGGATTAATTTATAAACGTGAAAAAATATCTCTACATCATCTAA
>CAZVTX010000294.1:0-4675 GCA_964629395.1 uncultured archaeon | reverse complement strand
ATTCAGAATATCAAGAGAAAATCTTTAAATTTTTACAAGAAGATCTTAAAAAAATTGGAATTCTCTTGGTTGGGTGTGGTGTAGATAACATTGAATACTTTGGGAAAATCTCTAATTGGTATGGTTATAATAGTAATATGTTACAATTATTTTTGAGCGGGTACAGATCAATCTTCAATGATCCCGTTTACTATATTTATCTTTTCTCTAATATTTCAAATAGTAATTGTTTTCAGGTAAATGATCCTTATCTCCAACATCTCATTAATCAAGGTATATCAGAAGTAAATAAAACAATTCGGGCAAAAATATATAATGAAATTCAGCGATATTTAGTCGAAGATTTGATGCCGTGCGCATATGCTTTTGTATTTAAAGATTTTATCATATATAACAATAATTTTACTGGATATCAAATGAATCACCTGCAAAGTTTCTCTCTTTATAACGTAAAATTAAAAAATTATAAAGACAATAAAGCTCCCCAAACAAGCATTCATTTGAATGGAATTGAAAGAAGAGAAGGATATTATGTCTCTAATGTTTCTGTAAGTTTTATTGCTACTGATGATTATTCTGGAATTAACAAAACTGAATATAGTTTAGATGGAAAGAATTGGATGATTTACTTAAATAATTTTACTCTGTCTACAGAAGGTAAGAAGACAATATATTTTAGATCCATGGATAATGAGGGAAATATTGAATCGATCCAAGTTAAAGAAATTGAAATTGATCTTCCACCGTTAAATGATTATGTTCTAATTTATGGAAAGGCTGGTTCTTTTTCATATCTTGATCCTCATCATGCCTACGATACAGATTCTTATGAGATAATTAATCAAGTTGTTGAAGGATTGTTTTCAATTAATTTATCAAGCCCTAATTTAGATATTATTCCATGTTTAGCAGCAGATTTTGGTAATTGGTCGTTTGACCGTTTAAATTATACGGTTTCTCTTAAAAAAGGCATAACTTTTCATGACGGGACTCCTTTCAATGCTTATGCTGTAAAATGGAACTTTGATAGATTAGCGTATTTTATGAATGTAACTGGTGAAATTCAAGGAAGTAAACCCCTTTTTGATGAACTTTATCGATGGCCGGATCAAGTTCCTATTATAAATAATACAGAAGTAATTGATAATTATACTGTAAGGTTTAGGTTAAATAGACCATACGGAGCATTTGAATCATTACTAAGCTTTTCTGGTTCTGGAATATTATCTCCTACATCTACTCCTCAATATGACTATATACATACTCCAACAGGAGATTTAGTAGGAACCGGGCCTTTTGTTTACGACAAGTTGATTCAAGATTTAGAGGTACGATTTCATAGATTTGAAGAGTATTGGGGCGGATGCGCTTATTTTAAAAACTTAACTTTTAAATTTTTATATTCTTACGAGGAAAGAATGCAAGGGCTTTTAGATAGAACTATTGATTTTCTATATGAACCTCCAATTTCAGAATTTTATGATTTTTTGAGTGATAGCAATTTTATAGTAGAGAACATCTCAAATACAGCACTATGGTATGTTGGAATGAATAATTATCATATTAATAAAACAATGCGGCAGGCAATATCATATTGTGTAAATTATTCAAATATTATTGAAAATATTTTGGGAGAACATTTTGAACGACTAAAATCCCCAATTCCTCCAGGTATTATGTATTCTAATTGGTCTCTAAATGTTGCTGAAACAAATATTACAAAAGCAAGGAAAATTTTACTTGAAGCGGGTATCGTTAAAAACCTCGATCCTTCAAATGATGCAGAATGGGTTAATTTAGTTGATTCTGGTCATCCAATTGCAGTATATAATTTTTCTTATCTAAGTTCTTCAAATACATATGTTGAAATTTTCCTACAATTATATAAAGATCTTAAAAATGTCGGTATTCTTTTAGAAAATGCGGGAATGGATTGGTTGGATCTATTATTCCGGTTTTGCGAACAAAATGGTTTTACTCATAAAATGTTACAATTATTTTACATAGGATGGATGCCAGATTTTAATGATCCCATCTCTATCATTAATCCATTATTTTCTAATGAATCTATTACTAATGCTGTAGAAATAAATGATCCTTATCTCCAAACTCTCATTAATCAAGGTACATCAGAAGTAAATAAAACCATTCGCGCAAAAATATACAATGAAATTCAGCGATATTTAGTCGAAGATTTGATGCCATGGGCTTATATTGCTACTGGGAAGGATTTTGTTATATATAATGGTCGACTTAAAGGATATCAAATAAATAGCTTAGGTCGGGTTTTATTTTATGAAGTTTATCAACCTATTTCTGAAATATTTACTTCAAATGGGTCAAATATCGAAGTAGTTGATGCAGTTCATGATATTATTCTAAATTTTGAAAACATTAGTGTAAGTGGAATAACTACTATAACTGTAAATGAAACAGGACCAGAACCAAAAAAAGGATTTGAATTAGCTGGAAATTATTATATCATAAATACTTCATCACGTTATCAAGGAAATATTACGATTTCTATAAAATATGATGAATCAAGAATTAATGTAGATGAAATTAATTTAAGACTAATGCATTGGAATTCCGAAAAAGAGGAATGGGAAGATATTACGACATGGGTGGACACCGAAAATAATACAATTTATGGACAAGTCTCTAGTTTTTCGCTTTTTAGTATAATGGAAATCATAGACATAACTCCACCTGTAACAAATATTCTTCTTGATGGAACTTTAGGTCAAAATGATTGGTATATTTCGAACGTTGTTATAACTTTTACAGCGACGGATGATTTATCTGGAATAGATAAAATTGAATATAGTTTTGATAATTCACATTGGAATATATACCAAGTCCAAATAACAATTCAGGATGAAGGTATTAAAACAATTTTTTATCGTTCTATCGATAACGCTGGTAATAGAGAAAAAACAAAAACGTTATTGCTTAAAATAGATAAGAGTTTTCCAAGCACGGATATAATATTTAATAATTATTATACTGATGGAGCAAATAATCTGTATATTACAAGCAATACAAATATAACTCTCGACTCAAATGACTTATATTCTGGAATATCTTCAATATTTTATCATATAGGTGAAATGTCATGGAATGAATATGTAAAACCTTTTAATCTTATAGGTAATAACGGTGTTTACAAAATTGAATATTATAGTATAGATAACGCAGGAAATAAGGAGCCCATTCAATCTTATACTGTAATATTAGCAAATATTAACATCAATTCCTATATTTCAGACGGAGAAAATAATAAAATAAGTTATTTTGATGTAATCTTTAGCAAATATCATTCTGGAGGTTATAAACTGGTAGCAACAAATCCTGGGCAAATTTTTTATAATATTGAATTTAGAAATGAATGGCCAATTAATATAGATAATATTACAATTAATATGAACATTCCATCAGACTTTATTCTTAAGGGAACAAACCCCATAAATGTATATAAAAATGATATAGACATTACAGAATCGTGCATTATTTCTGAAAATTCGGTATCTATAAGTAATATAGAGCCAGAAAGCTATATTGAAATAAGAGTTCATTTAGATTATGCTTTAAAGGGAGAAATATATGAAAATATTGAAGATTTTCCAATGAAAGGATATATCTTTAAAATTTCATCAAACAGTTATGGAAATCTAAACTCTGATTTTACTAATGAATTTGTTGGAAAATATCAATCACTTACAAGCTTGATTTCTCATCAAAAGAAAACTACTGCTTTAGCGGGTTATATTACCGATGATAATGGAGTCCCTCTTGTTGGAGTGGAAGTTCGATTATTTAATGATGCAGGTGAATTAATTGCTATTACTTTTACTGACGAAAATGGTTTCTATTATTTTATAGACATTAATGCTGGGGATTATTATGTTCATGTTTTACATAATGATCAACTGTACATACAAATAATAACAGTTAATGATAAGGAATTAATAGAATTAGACTTCTACAATTTAAACTGAGGATCTTTTTAAAATATAAAAAATCAATTTAAAATTTTTTTTTATATTAATCAGTATCTAAGCATTATTTTTTTTTTTAATTAATTTTTCCATGTCGGAAATCCGACTGTATTCCAAGTTTAGGTCACCACCTGCGATTTTTTCCTCCATTGATAGAAATGAGGTTACCAAGTAGTTTTGATTTTGAGATAAAGTTGATAGGACACTTTTCTTGGATTTTCTTGCTGAAATTTCGAGGAGTATTTTGTTCATCTTCCAAGAATTATAGAGCAATAGCCGGGCTAGCATGTCCAGGTACCTCACGTTATCGTGGTTTGATCTCTTTCGATGATTAATGCGATTAATGTCGGAGAAACTGGTCTCGAAGGTCCACCTTCTCTTGTAAAATCTGACAGTCCGGGAAGCCCACGATCTAGAACCCTTTTTTAGACGCTCGGTGATTATGATGAGAAAAACCTCTCCATGGCTTCTTTTAGTGTCAATGTCCTGGCACTATAAGTAGACTTGATTTCACGGAGAGTGAAACCGTGTTTGGCTTTAATAATGAGATAGACGTTTTGAAAAATGTAGTGCTTCTTGCATGGCGCACTGGAAAACTTTTAATATCATAATGTTCGTCCCGAATATCTTCACAAATTAAAATTCCAAATTTATATCCTTTAATTTCAATTGGTTTG
>CAZVTX010000293.1:0-4730 GCA_964629395.1 uncultured archaeon | reverse complement strand
AAAAAAATTTCAGAATTTAAATTAAGGGCCCTTTATTTTAAGGGAAAATTATTTTCAAAGGAATCTTTTAATTTTTTAAAATATTCTACGTATTCCACATTAACCAATTTAGAATCTATAGGGCTTTTAGGCAATATTATTGTTTTTCTTACATTATATTTTCTTTATTTATGGCATCCCGAAACTCAATTAATCGCAGCACAGATATTAACAATAGTCATGACATATGCCATCGTTAAAGTTGCAATCATATTTTTCACATCTCCTTTGAATATCGAAATAGCCGAAGCAATTACTAAAAAGAATCATCAAATTGTTCAAGATACAATTACAGATATAGGGAGAACTACTATGATTATAGGGTTAACTTTAATGACATTAGTCTGCGCAGGCTCCGGGATAATTTTAAAAATTCTGCATAGTCCGCTCTTTATTAAACCTGATGGAACAATAAATCAGGAATTATTAATTTCCAGCCAAATTACATTAATTTTATGTGCCGTAGGTCAATGTTTTTATGGATTTGCAGCACTTTTCGGAAATGCTTTGATTGGGGCGGGACATGCTAAAAATTCAGCTATAGCCTTTGGATTGACTGTTTTATTATGCCTACCTTTAACGCCTCTGTTTGTTTATTTTTTCGGTTATATTGGTGCGGGTATAACAATGTTGCTTACTGGTGCTTTTGTTTTGCCTTTCATGTTAATTGAAGTAAAGAAAAAATTAAACGTAAAATTAAATTTTAGGGTAAAAAATTTAGCACCTGTACTTTTAATAGTTTTCTTATTGATATTCTTTTATCCGATTGATGCAGTTCTGGAACATGTCCGAAAGGCGAATAATTATCCTATGGGATTTATAGGACTTGCAATGTTAATCGGAATAATATTAGCATTTTTCGGGGGATTACCGTTTTTTGGTGTACTTCGACCCGGCGATGGTAAACTTTTACGGGATATTTTTCGCTCCTATCATCCTTTTCTTGTAAAAATTGGAGAAAAGATTATCAAATTTGGTAAATTTTGTTATTTCGCTAATCCTCTCCATAAAAAAATTTCAAAATAATTACCATTTTAAACATAAATATAGAATATCATTATATAACTTTCGCTTTAGGAAATTTTAATAAATCTCTTTCTTAAATAATCATATAGAAAGATGATAGAGGGAAAATTTTTTTTTAATAAAGTGAATTTTGATGTGATTCGATGGAAGCAGAAGACTCAAGAGGCAAAATTGTTAAAGAGGCAGTGCCCGCTGAAATTATTTCAATAATAGGCGATATTTTAGCGGGAATTGCTTTAACATTCTTAATTTTGCCTTTTGAGAGCTTCGTTTTATTAATAATTATTATCCCGGCACTTCTTTCATTAAGAGGAAATTTAAGCGGACCGTTTATAGCAAGAACTTCAAGAGATTTAATTGTAGGAGATTTCAATAAGCGAACTTTTACCGAAAATATCTTGGCTACATATGCTTTATCAATAATTACGTCTATTATGATCGGGATATTAACAATAATTATCAATTACTTACTATTTGATATAAAACTTTTATCCAATCAAACGATATTACTAATTCCGATAATCTCAATCATTATGGAGCTTTCTCTTTCTATGCCGACATCAACAATAATGAATATTATCTCATTCAAATACGGATATGACCCTAACAATATTGTAAATCCGATAATGACCGCTCTGGATGATTTCTTTACGGTGATTTGTTTTTATATATCTTTAATAATTTTGGGGGTTCCTTAAAATGGAGTATTTTAAAAGGATCTTCAAGGAATCTATTATAGTGGTAATATTATCTTCGGCTTTCGGATTAGTCTCAGGATCACTACTTTCTACAAATAACGAATTTCTTTATATGTTTCCGATTATACTCTTAATATTACCCTCGTTAAATTCACTTGTTGGCAATATCTCAACGGTATTAATTAGTAGATTAACAGCCCATCTCTATATCGGTACAATCCAGCCGAAAATTGAGCGTTCCGATAGATTGACAGAGGATTTTTATGGACTTCTTTATAGCACGATCTTAAGTTTAGCTTTTTTACTATTTATTGGATATTTTATTGCATTATTTACCGGAGTTAAAATTGTTAATCCTTTATTTATTATTTTAATTGTATCTTTTACAGTTATTGTTTTATTTATCGCAATGTTTATCTTTTTATTGATAAGCGCAATTTACCTTTTTAAATGGGGTAAAGATCCTAATAATTTTTTAATCCCTTTCGTTACTTCCTTGAATGACTTCCTTACACCGCTATTACTGATCGTTTTTATAATAATATTTATATAGTATAGAAATTAATTGAAGAATGAGTGAATAGAAAACAATGGTCGAAAAGAAAAAGAAATTTCGATATAAACCTCTTTCATTAAAGGACATTATTAGGGAAATGAAGCGGTCGATCGATCTTATGATCGATCTTGCTTATAGTGCCATAAAATTCGGCAGTAAAGAGATTGCCGATGAGGCTTATAAAATAGAGCAGAGAATCCATGAATTGACCTTTCTTCTCAATTTTCAAATTATTCAAACCCATGCAGGCGGCTATAAAGCTGCGAAAAGTTTAGAACCGATCGTTGTTATGGGATATTCAATCGACAAAATCTCTGATGCCCTTTCGGATATTGCCAGAACTGTATATATAAATAATGATATTGCACAATTTGCTCAACTTTTTTGGGAGGAAGTTCCTGAACCTATCGTTAAAATTACGGTCAATAAAGGATGTGAATTTATAGGTAAAAAGAGAAAAGATGTTCATTTTAGATCATTACATGGTGTTGATATAATCGCAATTAATAGAAACGGAAAATGGTTATTTAATAATAGTGAAAATGTTCGCGAAGGAGATATTTTAATAATTAAAGGTGAAATTCAACCTATAATGGATGTTAAAAGATTATGTAAAGACGAAGAACCTATTAGTTTTCAATTTTCAGATGAGCCCCAAGAACAAGAATTTGACCTTGATAATCCGGAAATTTTAGAAAAAATGGTTGAGTTTAAAAAAACTTATGTGAAGATTACCGACATCTCTGAAACGATGATAGAATTAGCACTTGCAGCATTATTTTTAAACAGTTATGAGGTTGCAGAAGATATATTAGAAATGGAAGAATTAATGGATGGGCTTATAATTTCATTTGAAAAAGATTTGCTGGATATGGCTCATATATTATCATCTCCGCGTGATTTAACCGGAATTATGAGGATCGCATTTTCATGTGAATTAATTTCGGATGCCGCCGCAAATATCGCTGAAAATATTATTAAAGGTTTTAAACCGCATCAAATACTCAAAACAGCAATTAGTGAAACACCCGAAGTGGTTGTACGGGAAAAAATTTCAGAAGATTCATATTTTAAAGGAAAAACTTATAGTCAACTTCAAGATAGAAGATATAAACGAGGATTTCATATTATTGCCCTAAAAAGAAAAGATAAATGGATATATAGTTTTAAACCCGATTTTGTTTTTGAAGAAGGAGATCTTCTTATAGGGTTAGGACCGAAGGAAACTGTCTTGCAATGGCAAAGATGTGTGAATCCTAAAAAATTTAGAAAATCTTGAGGCTTTTATTATGAATAAAGAAAAGAATATAAAACGATTTTTAGATACATTATCAGAAATATCAAACCAAATTGTTATAAATTCCGAGCAAATTAATGTTGATGATGTCTATAGGCTAATAGAACTAATATTAGACATAAATAATAAAAATCATCGAGTGTTTGTTTATGGTGCGGGCAGATCGGGATTTGTCGGCAGATGTTTTGCTCAGAGATTAATGCATTTAGGAATAAAATCTTGTTTTGTATCGGATGCTGTTACGCACCAATATACCGAAAATGATTTACTTGTTCTTATAAGCGGGAGTGGAGAAACTACTTCACCCGTTGCTATTGCTCAAAAAGCAAAAAAAATTGGAGGAAAAATAGCTGTTTTTACGGGAAATCCCGAAAGCACAATCGGAAAACTTTCGGATATAATAATTAAAGTCGAAGGGAAAAGAAAAGATTTGGCAACTTCTCAAAAAACATTAGCACCTTATACTAGTTTGTTTGATATCTCTACACTTGCGATTTTGGATTCAATTGGAGGCGTATTAATGGAAATATTAGGTGTGACTGAAGAAGATATTGATAAAAGACATGCTACAATAGAATAATGCCAAATATCGAAGAAGGAAGTGGAAATTTCGGCGAATGGATTGTCGATGAAAACGGATTACCCGCCTATAAATATACATGTAATCAATTAGAAGATCCTAATGCTAAAACGCCTACAACTTATGGCTATTCTATAGATCATTTTCATCAAATAGGAAATGAGAGAATTACAGCAACCGCACATAATGGTGGATATGTTCAGGTTTTAGATGGAAGTAGAGGATTTCAATGGCTTACATATAGAAATGAGAAGAAGAACAAATTAGGTGGAGGAATCTGCTTTTTTAAGATAAATGATGAGACAAAGTTTTATAATGATTTATACTCCAAAGAAATTTTAGAAAGAATATCCGATTTTGAAAGGATTTTTGGTATAGGCTATTTTTTAAAAAAATTAAACTTGAATAATATAACATTAGAGCATTATATTATTGCTCCTTTCGCTGATGATCCTGTTTTCATATCACAAATAATTATTGAAAATAAGACGGACAAGCAAATAAAAATAGAATTAATTGAACTCTGGGATATTT
>CAZVTX010000292.1:0-4755 GCA_964629395.1 uncultured archaeon | reverse complement strand
ATAATTAAGAGAAGATTCTCCGATAAATGTGCTGCGAAAGACTGGGATTATTTATTAAATGATGTCTTAATTATAGGAAAGTACAGAATTCCTTGGATGCTTATATGGGGAATTCTTGCAGCCGTATTCGGACAGTGGTGGGCTGGCTTTTTCATACTCCTTCCTGCAATATTAATAATATTTTGGGGACCCGAAGAATATCAGTGGAAAGTATAAATTTTTTTTAATTTTAACAAATTCTTTTTTATAATCTAATTTTTAAAAATAAGATTAATTCATTAGATTAAACAATTTTTACAAATAATAAATTCAATTTTAGAGGAGTATAACTTTGAACAAAAAAATCGTAACATTCGGAGAGATTATGTTGAGATTAACGCCTCCGGATTTTAAACGCTTTGTACAGGCTCGATCTTTTACGGCGTTATTTGGCGGAAGTGAGGCAAATGTTGCAGTCTCTCTTGCAAATTTCGGATATAATGCATATTATGTTACAAAATTACCAAAAAATGAGATTGGGGATGCTTGTATTAATTATCTACGACAATTTGGCGTCAATACAGATTATATTGCACGAGGCGGGAGACGTATAGGAATTTATTTTTTAGAAATGGGAACATCTTTAAGACCCAGTAAAGTTATATATGATAGAGAATTTACGGCGATTTCAGAAGCATCGAGAAATGACTTTAATTGGGATGATATATTCAATGAGGCAAAATGGTTTCATTGGTCGGGAATCACCCCAGCAATTTCCAAAAATTTGGCAGATATTCTTTTAGATGCATTAAAAATTGCAAAAGAGAAAAATGTTAAAATTTCAGGCGATTTAAATTATAGAAAATTATTATGGAAATGGGGGAAAGAAGCATATGAAGTAATGCCTGAGTTAATAAAATATTGCGATGTTATTATAGGAAATGAAGAGGATGCTGATAAAGTTTTAGGGATTAAGGCTCCTAACACGGATATTACATCGGGAAAAATAGATGCAGAAAATTATAGATATGTTGTAGAAAAGATGGCTGAAAAATTTCCTAATTTAAAATATATTGCAATTACTTTAAGAGGATCTATATCAGCCAGTATTAATACATGGTCGGCAATTCTTTATGATCGTAAGAATTTATATATAAGTCCGACTTATGAAATTAATCCGATTTTAGATAGAGTTGGCGGAGGAGACTCTTTTGCTGCGGGTTTAATTTACGGTCTTCTTAATTATACCGATAATTTGCAATATGCACTTAATTTTGCGGTTGCCGCGTCCTGTTTAAAGCATACTATTTATGGAGATTTTAATCTTGTATCTATTGATGAAGTGCTTAAAATTGTTAAAGGAGATATATCGGGAAGGGTTTCACGATAATGTCTGCAAAAAAATATAAGATAGTTTATATTGGTGCGGGTTCATTTCGCTTTACTATTCCTTGTGGAGTAAATATCTTGGATTTCGCTAAAACATTTCATCCTGTCGATTTATGGTTTGTAGATATTGATCCCGTTAGTTTGAGATTAATGGGTAGCGCTATGAGACAAATGATTTATATGCATGGACTTGATATTAAATTGCATCTTACAACCGATAGAAGGTTAGCATTGAAAGATGCAGATTACGTATTAATTTCTATTTCTGTTGGAATTCAGCGATCAGAATGGTTTGATATTCATATACCGTTAAAATTTGGAATTCCTCAAAATACCGGAGATACCGTTGGTCCAGGTGGTATTTTTAGAGCAATTAGAACTATTCCTGTATTTTTAGAAATATTTAAGGATATTGAAGAATTATGCCCAGAGGCCACTATACTAAACTATACTAATCCTCAAGGAACATTAATGCTTAGTGTCTTTCAAGATTTTCCTAAATTACAAGCTATTGGTCTTTGCCATGAAATATTCTATGTCAAAACTAAAAAATTCGGTAGATTCTTAAAGTTATGCGGAGCAGATAAAGGGGATAAAAATGATGTAAATTTTATTTATGGGGGTTTAAATCATTTTTCATGGATAAAAGAGCTAACTTACGGCGGAAAAGATTTGTATCCTAAAATGAGAGAAAATGCCAAATATGCTTATGAATCCGAAAAGTTTGGGCGACCTTATAATTATTATATGCTTGATAAAATCGGATATTTCTGTTATGTTGAAGATAGGCATGTTGTAGAATTCATTCCTAAATATTATAACTATTTCAACTATAAAGAGCAACCATTTGGTATAAAATTAAGAAATGTTAGAATGCTGCACGTAGGCAGAGAAATGGTATATTCTATAGTAAGATGGGCTCAAAAAAACCGAAATCGATGGTTTATAAAATTATTCGTTCGACCTATGGAAGGTGGCGAAAAAGCTCTTCTAATGGCAAAAGATAAGGAGCGAAATTTACCTAAACATCATGTCTGTAATGTTCTTAATAAAGGGGCAATACCATCATTACCCGATAATTGCGTTGTAGAAATGCCGTGTTATTTTAAAGATGGTAAATTACGCCAAACTAAAGTAGGATCTATGCCAAAAGTCATTAATGATCTCATACTCCCTTACGCTAAAAATCAACAACTGATTGTAAATGCCGCAAAATCGGGAAATACCGATGATTTATTAAAAGCTTTAGTCAGCGACCCTATGTGTCAATTTATTGAAGATGATGATAAAGTCGAAGCTATGATGTATAATATGCTCTATTATGAGCGAAAATGGTTGCCTCATTATTCTGAAAGCATACTCACCTATTCAGAGCTTAAAAAATTGAAATATCATATTAATAAAGAAGAATTAAGTTCGTTTACAGAAGCAAGAAAAGAAAAATATGCTCCCGCACCTGAATTAAAATCAAAAGCATGGCCATATGTCGATTAATTTTAAAATCATTTCTCTTTCTAATGATTAAAATTATATGATTATCTTTGATCTATTTTATTAATGACTTTTAAAGTTCAATGGTTTTGCTTAAATCATGGAGAATTAATAACAACAGTAGGCATTCCATTAGAGTCTCGAACTGAATTAAAGATAGATTTATGTAAAGCCTCATTTCATCAGATTTATCATAAACTCCACGAATTTAAAACACCCGATGTTTTCGGCTGGCTCTATCCTAAAAATAATCCTCTTAAAGTAGTTAATGAAATAGAAAAAAAAGCTCCTAAAATTGGCTCATTTAATAAAAATACAATTCAAAAATATTCAAAAGCTTGGAATGAGATCCTTTCAATTGGATTAGATCCTGAATTGGTTTTCAACATTAATGCAAAAAAGCTTCCTAAAAGCATTCTTGAATTTAAATTTAATCAGGAACAAAATGAAGTAGATCTCAGAGAATTAATTGATCTTCTTATTATTGAAAATGAACCATCTTTTGATTTTAAAGATTTAAAAAGAGAATTAAGTATAGCAAAAATGAGAACACAGGCGTGTATAAATTTTAGATTTTTACCAAGAGAATATGAAAATGATTTTTTTAATAAATTAAAATGTCTTAGAGAAAGCAATATTCTTGAACAGAGATGGATTATCCTCTTAGCTTCAAGATATTATGTGATTAGCGGGATAAATAATTTGCAAATGTTTTTAGATCTAATAAAATCTAGCTTGCAGGATTATAATTTTCTAATAAGAAATGAAGTGAGAGATGTTTTAATTGCGGCATGGTTATTTAATCCGGATATTAGATTTAATTTAATTAAAAATTTACTTAAAGATTCTGACATTAATATTCGATTATCCGGGATAAAAGCTTTAAGCAATGGATGGAGGGAATTAGAGGGAATTATCGATAATGAATATCAATCTCAGGATTTTTCCGATCTTCCATATAAATTAATTAATATTTCTGATAAAATTAATTTCCATGATATTTCTTTGCAATTTGAGCATGCAATTGCATGTTCAGAACATATAATAAATGAATATTTACCAAATAAAGCTTCTTTTTGGAAACCTTTCGATGTAGATGCTCTAAGAAAAAAGTTTGATCCTGCGAAAATATCTAATGATTCTGAGAAAGAAATGTTGACCTGGTATAAACAACGAATAATTTATTCTTTATTTGATAATATCAAAAAATCATTCTGCATTCATTTTTTAATTTAAATAATAAAATCCTTTAATATTATGAGAAAAGTATTTTAAATTTATATTATATTCCTTTTAAAGAGATTTTAAGGAATAACTTATAATTTAAATTCTGTAATTTTTAACAATTAAATATTTTTAGAGCATTCTAATATTATGGATTTAGAAGAATTATTCAAATTTTATGGAATCGATAAGAATTGGCCTAAGGAGGTTCCTCGGCACATTGAATATGAAGAATTCTCCTTAGGAGAACTCGTGAAGAGAACGGCAGAAAAGTATCCTGATTCGCAGGTGATTTATTTTGAAGGTTTTCACTTAACCTATAAGGAATTAGATGAATTAATAGATCAATTTGCAACAGGTCTTAGTAAATTAGGTGTTAAAAAGGGAGATGTAGTTGTTATTGATTTGCCAAACATGCCGCAGTATATTATAGCACATTTTGCTATTTTACGAATAGGAGCAATTTCAAATCCAATTCTTCCAGTAAATCGGTTTGTCGAGATAGTACATCAAGTTAATGACTCAAAGGCTAAAGTAATGGTAATATTGGATGTTTTATATGAAGAACATCTGCATGGTAAAGATTTAAGTAAAATGCCAACACTCGAAAAGATAATATTAACGAGAACCGATGAGTATCTGCCAAAAGCTAAAGCAAAATTAGGAAAATTG
>CAZVTX010000291.1:0-4776 GCA_964629395.1 uncultured archaeon | reverse complement strand
GTAATTTCGATAAGGTCTCCATTTATCTTAGATATAGACATCGGAAAGAAATCGATATCCGGAAGCCATAACATTACAAACATTCCGGGTTTATATGTTTTGGCAATTTCCTCATGTCTTATCCAAAAACTCTTAATTTCCGGAGAATGTTCAATAATATTTTCAATTTTTACAATACTGGTTTTCTTTCGCGTTAAATTTAAGATAATATCTTCTTTTTCTTTCTCGAGATTTTTATATTCAATTAATCCCTTTTCTTTGATTAAATCAAAAATATGTTTTCCGCTTTCTGTTCTAATAATAATTGTTTTCCATTGTTCCTTACTTCCGACATCGCCTACTGATATATCTGCAAATGAAGCAGTATAATCCGAGCATGAAAAACAGGAATTCCTTATGGCTTTATCATATAGGGAATTTAAAGGGATTTCTTTATATGTAGAATCATTATAAATTTTCATCTTAAAATTTTCTTTATCAGTATCGATTTTTTGGATTTTATTTGGAGCTATCCCTAATTCTTGATAATATTGATCTAATAATTGGTTGTAAAATGTGCCAAAACAAAATGTTCCGATTGTTAAAGTAACTAAATCATAAGCTTCAAAATCGAATCTTGGATGGTTTTGCATTTTTCTTAAGGCTTGTATCTGACAAGGTGTCCCTACAACTGCAATATCAGAAAACTCTTTATTAATTGCCTCTCCAATAAGCGAAAGAGTTGGGCTTTGGCTCGGTTTATAACCAATAGAATTAGCTAAATCTTGCGGACTTGTTGCAATATACGGATAAGGTTTAAAATTTTCATCTTTTCCTGTCACAATAGCAGCATCAATAAATCCTTCTTTCATAGCAGTAGATAAGAGTAAAGTAATTATTCCTGCACTTTTCGGTAGTTCCGTTTTCGCTTTTTCTGTCAATTTTACGGATAAAATCTCAATATAATGACCTAAAATATCTTCTTGATCCTTTCCAAAAGTCCATTTATCAAGTAATTTTAAAGGAATTTGATCTATTCCGGTTTTAGGACATATATTATAACAAACACCAAAACCATCTCTACAAGTGTTTGAATCTTTACATGAACCGTCTTCAATCGGAATTTCCTTTATCATATCAAACTTTATATTTGAACAAAAAGCACCACAAGCGCCGCATAGAACACATTTACCTGTATTAATGATTTCTTCCTCTAACTCTTTCCAACCTTTTTGAATTTTTTTAATCATCATCTTTTATTTTCCCTCCATCTGTTTTTGCTGTAGAAATTTTTGGGCTTCTTGTTTACCGATTTCAAATGCTTCTAAATTCTTCTGGAGCGTGGATTCGGGAACAAATTGCTTTAGAGTTTGTATTGCAGCATTTTCCGAAAAAATTCCGGAAAGAATCGTAAATGCTCCGAATAAAATAGAATTTCCGTATACAATATTTCCGAACTTTTCAACTGCGATTTTTTGTACGGGAATTTTTAAAGATTTTTTAATCCTCTTTTCAGCTCTAAATTTCTTAATGGTGGAAGGGTCCCAAATCAGATATCCCGTTTTTTCTCCTTTCTTTAATTGATTAGGTTTAACATCCCCGGCGGCTTCTTCGGATAAAATTATTAAAAAATCATAAGGAATTAAAGCTTTAGGATAATCTATCATTTTCACATCTTTATCCAAATCTACCACGACTTCAGCCCAACATTTACCTCCTCTCGCCTCGGCACTATAAGCTTCCGTCTGCGTCCCGGCCAAACCTTCATAAATAGAAGCTGCCGTAATTATTAATTTTGAAAGCGTAATTACCCCCTGCCCTCCATAACCTGCAATCCTAATCTCGTATCTAGCCATTATTTTTCACCTGAAGCAATTTTTTGGATTTTAGCATATTCTTCTGCATATTCGGGTTTAGTAGGATCGTAATGAAATTCACCGATAATATATTTGTTAAATAATTCATCTTCACTCATGAATTTGGCTTGATTTAAACGAATGGTGTTATTTTTAATCCATTCAATCATTTTACCTCCTGTATCCATTCGCTCTCCTTTTGCATTAGAAGTCCCTATAGTATCTACATTTTTTCGACCAAAATAAGTTACACAAGGTGTAATTACTTCTATTACCGAAGTCCCTTTATGTTTTATAGCTTTTCGGAAATATTTCATAAAAGTCCTCGGATGTGCGACAGTTGTCCTTGCAACATAAGTTGCTCCCGCTGCGATTGCCAACTTCATGGCATCTGCTCTATTTTCAAATGCAGAATAAGGTGTTGTCGTGCTTTTAGCACCATATAGAGTTGTTGGGGCTGCTTGTCCTCCTGTCATTCCGTAAATGCTGTTATTAAAGATGAATTCAATTATATTTAGATTACGACGGCACATGTGGATAAAATGATTTCCTCCTATTCCCAAACAATCACCATCTCCAGAGAAAATAATAGGTTTTAATTCCGGATTTGCCATTCTCATTCCAGTTGCAACAGCAGGAGCTCTCCCATGTAATGCTAATATCTTTTGTGATTTGCCCGGAACTAAGAGCATTATTTGAGAATAACAGCCTATTCCGATAATCAAAGGATGTTTTAGCGGGTCTAATTTCATGTCTGTAAAAACTCTGGTAAAAAGCTGTGCAATTATTCCATAACCGCAACCAGCACAAAATCTTGTAGAATAATTCCCCAAAAGCATACCTGCATAAGAAGCCGTTAAATAAGGATGTTCGGGCTTTTCATTCGGAACTAGCATACCGATATTTGACATTATTTATTCGCCTCCTTTATTGCTTTTAAAATTTCATCTGGATGGTGGAAATCGCAAACTTTAGGAATTCTAATGACGGGAATATCAAGTTTAGTAAATCGCTCTACCTGCTCGGCAATTACTCCGGTATAATTAATTTCAGGAACTATGACTGCCTTAGCATTTTCAACTGCCTTTTTTATCTGATCATCAGGAAAAGGCCAAATTGTAATTAATCTAAATATTCCTACTTTTATTCCTTCCTTTCGGGCAAGGTCTACTGCTCTATAACTACTTCTAACAGGTAAACCATATGCAACAATTACAATTTCAGCATCATCTAACAAATATTCATCATAAAGACAAATTTTATCCTTATTAGAATTTATTTTTTCCATTATTGTTTGAATAAATTCAATTGGTTTTGGTGTAGGCAGCCCCGCAGGTCCATGAGGTTGATGCAACCACATACCTGGGCAATATTCAGTTCCCATAATGGGCATAGGAGGGATAATATATTCATTAGAAACTCTATCCCTATAACTATAAAAATTATCTGAAGGTTCTTCGGGCAATTTACGCTCTATTATTCGTTCTTTTATTATCTCAGCGGAAGGTATATTCACCACCTCATGAAGATGTCCTAAATATGCATCCGATAAAATAAAAACGGGACAACGATATTCTTCTGCATAATTAAAAGCCGTAATTGTAAGATCAAAAAGTTCTTGACAATTCATAGGTGCTAATGCAATTACCTGAAATTCTCCATTTCCGCAAAATCTAACAAATCCGATATCATTATGATGCATATCCGTAACATAGCCCGTTCCCGGGCCATTCCTCTGTACATCATATAAAACAAAAGGAACTTCTAAATTTGCCGCCATCGAGACTGTTTCTGCCATCAATGAAACTCCTGGGCCGCTTGTTGCTGTCATAGCTTTTACTCCTACTAATGATGCTCCTATTACGGCATTTATAGATGCTAACTCATCTTCCATTTGCATGCATACTCCCTTTACTTGGGGTAATCTTTTTGCAAGATGTTCAATAACCTCAGTACTGGGGGTAATTGGATAACCCCCGAAAAATCTTAAACCTGCAGCAATAGCACCTTCACTAACTGCCACATTTCCCATTAATAGATGTTTCCCTTCGGGTAAAAAACGATTTTTTTCGATATTAATATTGCTCACCCTTCACTTTTTATAACTTCTTTATTAAAATTATTTTTTTCATCAAATATTACGTAAATACACCAATCAGGACAATTTAATTCACATCTTCGGCATCCAGTACAATATTTTTCCTTTCCTTCCTTTACTCTCGGAATATAGGCAACACGCATATTTAATTCATCACTTTTTTCTAAAATTCCCGTAGGACAAACAATTGTGCAAATTTCGCAACCGCCACATCTGTTCTTATTTAAAAAAAGTGTAAAACCTTTTTCCTTATTCTCAATCAGCTTTGGAATAAAAAATCAACTCTTTATTTGTTTTTAGAATTTAAATTTACTTTTGAAACTCTAATAATTTTAATTAATATTGATAATTATTTAAAAGTTCAAATCTTATCTTATAAATATGATATATTCAGAAGAACATAAACGAGATTTATTAAAAATTGCAAAGAAATTACAAAAAAAATCTCAATCTTGTCCTACTAATGAAAAAGGCGAGCCTTCTGAAAGTTATTTGGAATATATCTCCTTAATGTATGAGCCAGAAGTCGCAAAAGTCGCCCATTTTCTTGAAATCTTTCCTAAAACTACCAGCTTAAATAAATTATCAAAAATCACGGGATTATCTAAAGAAGAACTCGAGAAACTTTTTGAACCTGTAGTAAAGAGAGGTTTTATAATGAAATTAGGAAAAAGATATTCTTTAGCAAATCCATTGCTAATATATGACGCTCCTTTTATCTTAAAAGAAAATTATGAAAGTAAAGAAATAAAGGATTTTGCTAAATTAAGCAGAGAATTTTTCGAGAATGGATACTATAAAAAATGGGAAACTAATCGGCATGGTATTCCAAGAAGCCGTGTT
>CAZVTX010000290.1:0-4778 GCA_964629395.1 uncultured archaeon | reverse complement strand
TTTATGGATTAAAAAATTAATTGTCTGGATTTATTAATGAAAAAAAAATAAAATTATTCTTTACTCTCTTACAAAATATATCGCAATTGGATTTAAAAAAATAAAAATGGAGAATTCAAAAAACCCCCGCCCTTGGTATGAATTACCTCAAAATAAAGAATTTATTATGCGAACAAGCCGGGAAGCACCAAGAGCCTTTCTATGGAATTTATGGGCTCCTAAAGTTATGGTGGGAAAAGCAGCTATAGGTTTTTCGGCTCTTTATATCCTTCAAATGCTAAAAGATGAGCCAAAAAAGAGAGCTCTTATAATAACTGATCCTTTTTTGGAAAAATATGCTATTCGGGTACAAAAATCATTAAAAGCAAGAGGCATTGAATGTGAAATTTGGAAAGGTGTAGAACCAGAAGCACCTATAGATTCTATAAAAAAAGGGGTAAAAGTATGTGAGCATTTTAAACCTCAAGTATTATTTGCCGTGGGTGGCGGAAGCGTATTGGATACGGCAAAAATGGTATTATTATTATATGAGAACCCCGATATTGACTTGTATAACCTAATTCCTTTAAATTTTATCGGCTTAAGAAATAAAATAAAGATATTCATAGCAATACCTACTACAAGCGGGACAGGCTCAGAAGCCACTTTTGGGAGCGTAATAAAAGATACATCTCAAGAACCCCCTAAAAAAATTAATATTTCTATTATGGAATTGATTCCTGATATCGCTATTTTATCCACCGAATTTGTTGAAAAATTACCGCAAAAATTAACGGCAGGAACGGGAATAGATGCCCTTGTCCATGCTATTAGTGCTTATTTATGTAATTGTCATAATACTTTAACTGATTTATTTACTCTGGATGCAATTAGATTAATTTTAAAATATCTACCCAGAACATATAAAAGAGGTGCTGATTTGGAGGCACGTGAAAAGATGCAAATCGCAGCGTTTCTGTCGGGTGTTTGCATCAGTAATTCTGGAATTTCTATGGATCATAGTCTTGCTCATTCTTTTGGTAGTCTTTTTCCTGTACATCATGGAATTGCTGTAGGCATTTTCTGTATATATGCAGTTCAGTTTTTAGCTAAGAATTCAGATCGATATAAGGATATTGCGGAACTTTTCGGAATAGAATTAAAGAATAAAACAAATGATGAGATTCTCAAAGAATTTACCGCAAAATATAAAGAATTTCTATATTCATTGAATATGCCTACTTGTGTTAAAGAGATTGAACCTTCAATTTCATTTGAAGAATATAAAAATAAGTTAGATGAATTAGTTCAATATGCCTGGGATGATATTTGTACTTTTGATAATGTAAGGATTCCAACTAAAGATGATTTTAGAAAAATCTATTTATACGCTTATGAGGGAAAAGATATAGATTTTTGAGGTGTTAAAAGTTTGGCTGATTTATATGGATATAATGGAAAAATCGTTTTTATAGATTTAAGCAATGAAAAAATTGATGTTAAAAATTTAGAAAAAGATAATGCAAGAGATTATATTGGTGGTTGCGGTCTTAATGCAAAAATTATTTATGATATTCTAAAAGAAAATGATTATGAAATTTTAAAAAAAGATCCTTTATCCGGGATAAATCCTCTTATTTTTTCAACAGGGCCATTAACGGCGAGTAGCAGACCGTCCTCTGGAAGATATGCGGTCTCTGCAATTTCTCCATTAACAGGTATTTGGGGCGAATCAACATCAGGGGGACAATTTCCGGCAGCTTTAAAACATTGCGGTTATGACGCAATTGTATTTTTAGGGAAAGCTAAAGAACCCGTTTATATTTTCATAAATGACTCTAAAATAGAGATAAGAAATGCAAAATCATTATGGACATTAAATATTTACAAAACACAGGAATTAATAAAAAAAGAAATAAACGATAAAAGGTTAAGAGTTGCGTGTATTGGAAAAGCAGGGAAGAATTTAGTTAAATATGCTTGTATAATTAATGATGATGGGAGAGCAGCAGGAAGATGCGGCATGGGCGCTGTTATGGGTTCAAAGAATCTGAAAGCACTTGCAGTAATAGGGACAACAAAAATAAATTATTTTGATAAGAATAAATTAAGAAATTTAACTAATAATGCTAAAAGAGAAGTCCGAAGGGCATTTTCTTCTGCTTTTTTTGAGCAATTTGGAACTCTATGCTATATGGATATGGGGCAAGCTTTCGGTGATACGCCCGCTTATTATTTTACAAACACGGATTTTATTTCTTCTCATATTACGGGAAGAGCCTTTAAGGAACAATTTCCGGTTTTAAATGCTTATTGTTATAGTTGCACGATTGGATGCGGAAGGACGACCTATATAGAAGAAAATGGAAAAGAAATAAAAATCGATGGTCCGGAATATGAGACCACCGCCGCATTTGGTCCTTTATTAGGAATATCAGATATGAAGCCAATTCTAAAATTTAACCAAATCTGTAATGAAGAAGGTTTAGATACAATTTCTGCCGGAGTTTCAATTGCATTTCTCATTTATCTAGCTGAAAATAAAATCGGAATTGATAGTATTAGAGAGATTCTTAATGATATTAATCTTGAAGAACTAAAATGGAATAATCCTGTATTAGTAGAAAGATTGTTATTAAAAATTATAAAAAGAGAGGATATCGGAGATCTTGTGGCAGAAGGTACGAGAAAGATGGCAAAAGAATTAAAAGTTGATGAAAACTTAGCAGCTCAAGTAAAGGGCTTAGAAATTCCCATGCATGATCCCCGTGCTTATATAGGACAAGCATTATCATATATGACTTCAAGTACGGGTGCAAATCATAATAAATGCGATTATTTTAATATTGATAATGATGCCGTTAGCTTTCCAAGTTTACGTTTAAAAGCTAAAAACAGGTTTGAAATTAAACGGAAAATTAAAGCAGTAAAGGTTTTTCAAGATTTAAGAGCGGTTGATGATTCCGCAATAACATGTAATTTTGTAAACCTTCCTTTTCCGATGACAATAGAAATTTTCAATGCAATAACGGGTTTTAATTATGATAAAAAATCTTTATTGGAATGCGGAGAAAGAATTAATAATCTAAAAAGGTTGATTAATTGCAAACTCGGAATTACAAGAGAAGATGATAAGCTTCCCGAAATAGTTTGTCGTCCACTAAAAAGCGGGTCAACTAAAGGAATAAAACTTGATCTTGAAGAAAGCCTTAAAAAATATTATGAAATAAGAAAATGGAATTGGGAGGATGGCATGCCTAAAAAAGAGCATTTAGAAAATATAAGGATCAAATTTTAAAACAATTTTATTAATATTTCCTATAAAAAATAATTTTAAAGTTTAAAGTGAGGGAAATGAAAGAAACAGTAAAAAATTTAATGAAGGCTTTTATTGGCGAATCTCAAGCTAGAAATAGATATACTTTATTTGCAAAGATCGCAAAAAAGGAAGGTTATGTATTAATATCGAAAATTTTTGAAGAAACTGCAAATCAAGAGCGTGAACATGGTGGCTGGAACTATAAAATGCTGCAAGAATTAAAGAAAGATGAATCTTTTGAGGACTTAACTGTAGAGGCTGCGGGTCCTACTACTTATGGCACGACAATTGAGAATCTTAAATCAGCAATAGCAGGCGAAGATTATGAATGGAAGGAAATGTATCCTGGTTTTGCTGATGTTGCCGAAAAAGAGGGTTATCCTGAAATTGCTGCAAGATTAAGAGCAATTGCCGTAGCTGAAAAACATCACTCTGAGCGATATGGAAAATTGCTTAAACTTGTAGAAGATGGTGCTTTCTTTAAGCGAGGTGAGAAAATTGTTTGGGTTTGCATGGAATGCGGTTATCAAGTTGAGATGGATGAATTGCCTGAAGATTGGAAATGTCCATCTTGCGGACACCCCAGAGCATATTTTAGAAAAAAAAGTGAAGACTTTTAAAAAAGGGATTTATGAATTATTAAAATAATCGTTAAATACCCGAAATAGATTTTTTTAAATACGGACTTAAAGTCATAAAAAATCGTGAGCGAAATGAAATTAAAAGAAATTTATAAATGTGAAATTTGCGGTAAAGTAATTGAGATATTAACAACTGGAGCCGAGCAAACCATTTGTTGCGGACAACCTATGAAATTAATGGAAGAAAAAACAGCTGATTGGAAGGGTGAAAAACATGTTCCGAAGATTACTATTGACGGAAATAAAGTTACCGTTGATGTGGGAATTTCTATGGGAACACCTCATCCTATGACTAATGAACATTGGATTATGTGGATAGAGCTTATTTGTAAAGATAATTGTTATAAAAGGAAATTTTTAAATCCGGGCGATGAGCCTAAGGCTACCTTTGTAGTGGCAGATCCATCAGGTTTAACTGCAAGGGAATATTGTAATTTACACGGATTATGGAAAGGAACAGAATAAGTAATTTAATTTATTATTAAAATTCTCTTATTTTTTTAATCTTTTACTCCTTAAATTATACTAAAATAAAATTTATATATAATATATCTCAGTTATCGGTCTTTCTTGATCCAATGATGCTTTTATTTCCTTTTAATTAATAAAATTTATTTATTCAAATCAGAGCTTTATATAATTTATATTTATAAGAGAAAAAAGTACCATCAAATTTTATAATAAAAATAAAAATTTTCCATAATTAAATACAATTTTAATTAATTTAGGTTAAAATAATCGAATTAAGAAATATTATATAAAAATTAAGGTAAAACTAAGGTCAGAATTAATGTCTGAATTAGATAAATTTATTGATTATAAAAAGCTAAAGGATGAAA
>CAZVTX010000289.1:0-4798 GCA_964629395.1 uncultured archaeon | reverse complement strand
TATTTACTTCTTCCCCCAATTTTAATGCATCATCAAGAGTTAGCTCACTATCCATTGTTAATTCTTTTAAAAAATTCAATTCAATAATTTTCTGCCTATTTAAAGATTTAGTATTTTTTAACCAATTGGTTTCTGGAAGCTTTTCCATCTCTCTTTTTAATTTATATTAATTTATATTATTTTAGTTTAATATTGTTTTTAATTTTTTATTGAATAATATTACATTTTAAATATATTGTTTTAAAATTACATTTCCTTTGTTCTTTTTATCGGAATGTTAAATTGTTCTAATAGAGGAATTAAATGTTGTTTATCGGCACTATTGGTACCTTTCCAATCGATAACAAAATATTCAATTTTCTCGAAAGTATTGTCTATCATTTGTTTAATTAAATTTTCATTCAAGTCTTTAATGAAATATTTCGGACAAATAAAGGAGAAAGCGATATTATCTTTCATTAATAATTTCCTAAATTGGGGTGCGTAATGTGTCCCGCCAAACCCTAAACAAATTTTAATCGATTTCTTTTCATTTAAATTTATATAATTAATGCATGTATTTAGAACCGCTTCTGCAACAACTTTTCCCGCTGGTTTTATAGACCATTCTAATTCACTGCTTCCTAATTCTACGAAAACTAATGGTCTTTCAAGTGTAGTTGGACCATGATGTGTTACTTCTATATCAACTGAAAACCCTTCTAAATGTGAAGAATTATAAGCCGCAAGTAAGGAGCCAAATGCCGCCTTTTGTAATAATGCACTGGTTTTACTGAGTTCTTTAGGATTTCCCCCAAAATCTGCCGAATCTGACCAATTACCGGTTGAGTGAGCTAAAAATGCCGGTCTTGCAGCTTCCGAACGATGTCTGCTGGCAAAAACTAAAAAATCTATCTCTAAACCCGATTCATTTAGTAAAAGTTTATCCAAATGGATTAAAGGTTTATCAGTTAGCCCGATATAAATTCTATTCTCTTTAAAAAAATTATTTATTTCTAAGTTATCCGTAGAACCTTTAATTTCGATTACCGGATTATTATACCATTTCAGATCGGATTCTATAAGGTCTAAAAAGTCAAAATTTAATAAATGCTCCCTAATATTCATAGAAGCAATATCTTCGGTAGATGTAATTATTAAAAAATTTACCAATTTACTTAACCTCCTTTCATATTCTCTTTTTCATTGTCCAGAAAAATTCGCAGATATAGGCACTTCTACTTTTGAGGTAAAAATAAATTGTATCACCGACTACCCATAAAATTTTCGCTTTTTTAAAACCTGCTTGCTTCAAATCCCATAGACACCAATCAAGCAAAATGCTCCCTAAACCTTGGCCTCTAGCGCTCTTTTTAACACCTGTAGGACCAAAACTCCCTGGAAATTGAATTGAATGGGATGCCCAGCCAACAATCTCTCCAGTTCTAGAATTCCTTGCTATAAAAGTACTAATAGGATCGTTATTAAAAGATAATGCCACTTCTAAAGGCCAAAATCCTATTCTATATGCTCTCGGCATGAATTTAAGCGGAACTAATTCTTCTTTATCTTTAAGCTCTGCTCGTTTTATCTCAAAATTTTTATGAATACTGGGGGGCTCATCATCACTTAATTGTGTTAAATCCACGCATAAATTTACCCTCTCGCCACGTTTCTTAAACCCAAGTTTCTTTAAAAAGAAATATGCCTCGGTATGCCTTGGATCTAATCCCGGAAACCAATAATCCGGCATTGCGGACAATACTTCAAATTTAGTTTTAAATTTAGCACGTTCTTTTATTTTTTCTAATAATATTTTGAAAATTTTCGAACCAATTCCTTTTAAACGCCATTCCTTATCAACTACAAAAAACTTGAGAACCGCAACTTTTCGCTTTTTTAAAACGAATCCACGTCTAAAAATTGCCATGAAAAAAGCGATTACTCTGCCATCAGTATTTTTTGCAACTATGCTTAAATCAGGATCAAAATTATCACTATTTAATGAAGCCTTTTTAAAAGCCTCAAAAGGATGTGAGACAAATCTCACATTATTGTTTTCGCACATATCATAAACGGCTTTTATATTATCATCTGAAAGAGGCTCAAGCGTTAAGTAATCAAACATTATAAGATCCTTTTAATTAATTCTTCGTATTAAGAAATTATTCTTAAATAAAATAAGAACGCAATTTATTTAGGAATATCTTGATTGTCATTATAAAAGATGAGAAATAATGAAAATCAAACAAAAGAGCGGCTTTTTTGCTACAGTATATCTAAAAGAATTTTTTACGAGACCGAGAGTGCCCCTTTCAAATAAAGGATTTAAATCTTATATTTTCTCAAAACTTATAGAAATGCCGATCACGGGAATTTTATGGTTGGCTTCAAAAATGCCCTTTATCGGGAAATCAATCGAAAAAATAATAGCACTAAGGATATCTAATTTTTGGAAATTTAAACCAATTCCGCTGTCAAAAACATTATCAGAAGAAGCTCTAAAATATAAAAAAGAAAAAATAATCGAAATAGAAAAAAAAATTGATATAAATACTAAAATTCTTGATATTGCTACTTTCAATGAGATTATTGAACGATTTCCATTTTCGGTAGTAGCAGAGTGCGGATGTAGATCTACAATTATGCATTGTGATGCTCCTAAACATACTTGTCTTGTAATGAGATGGCCGATGGAATCCGATGAAAAAATATGGAATTTCTCAAAATTTCAAAAAGTCTCAAAGGAAGAACTTGAAAAAGTTTTAGATTTATCGGATAGATGGGCATTAGTGAGAATGGCACTTACTTTTCCCGACCAGGAGCGAACCTATGTTATCTGCAATTGTTGTGATTGTTGCTGTATATCTTTTAGGGAATTTAAAACTTATGCAGCACCAATAATCGTAGGGGCAAAATATGTAGCAAAAATAGATACCGAAAAATGCTCTGGCTGTTTTTATTGTATAAATTATCGATGCCGATTTAGGGCAATTTTAAAAGTAAATGAAGATGGAACAATTATCGATCCTTTGAAAGAAGATTTGCAATATAAAAGGCTGCCTGCTTTAGCATGGTCGGAAAAAAGAAATGGTTGGGGCCTGCGTATAAGAAAAGATCCTCCTAATTGGGAGAAAATAAAAAAGGAGCATTCCGGAAAATGGTTTGCAAAAATTGATCCTAATAGATGTTTTGGCTGCGGAAATTGTGCATCTCCGAAATATGGCTGTCCCGAAGGAGCTATAAAATTATATCCAAGAAAAAATTAATTTCTTTTAAAAACAGACCGGAGTCTTTTGAAAAATCCTTTTTTCTCTTTTTTAAAAATATCCAAAACTTTGAGGTAATTTCCGCTATTGGGACAACCTTCACATTCAGGACGACCACCGCAATTTTTCTGGGCTAAATTCATCTGGATTAATAAATCTTTAAAATCATTAAATTGAGAAACCTCACCTGTAAAATCAACGAGAACTTCTGAATATTTTTCAATAAATAATCCAGCAATCTTTTTCATTTTAAATTTTATTGACTCTTCATCTGCATCTGGTTCTGTGATAAATATAAAAAGCAAATGATATTTTGATGGATCTTTATAAAAATAGAAGATATAATCCTCAACATTTATAGATTTTAATGATGATCCCATAATTTTGGATGTGAAAGATTCTAATCCATGAATAAATCCAGCAATTAAGTCTTCATTATCCCCCAAAGAATGACATTCGCCGAAATTAAGTTTAACAAGCGGTACACCGTTTTGAATTATAAAGATGTTGCGTATTATTTTCAAACACCTGACTTAGTTTAAATTAATTTATAATTTGTAAAAATTAACAAATAAAAAAAATTTTAGTTGGAACATGTTCAGAAAAAAAATAAATTTATTTTATATCTGGAGGTCTAAAAAGGAAATAGATACAAATAGCAAGATAGGGAACGCAGTATAGTATACCTATGGCGACGAAAATAGGACCCGAAATTACCGCAACAACCATTATTATACCCCAAAATATCAACATGATGATTGAAGGCAAAACCTTCCAGATATATTTTTCAGGACGGGGCTCGGGTAATTTATCTTCGAAAAGTGATGATAACATAATCAAAGCTATGGCAGAAATAATCATTATTGCCGCAATTATGATCCCTTCAACCCGTTGTGGTGTTATTGAAGCATCTAAAGGATAAGTGTCTAAACCTTCTGTTCTGACTCCTTTCATAGCAAACCAAATTGTAAAACCTAAAAGAATAAAGCCTGTTAATAAACTTGAAATTATTGTCCCTATTGACCATAATCCTGATGTTATTTTTGTACTTAATTCTTTTATTCCCGAATAATTAAGAATTAAATCATAAATTAAAAGCGTCCAAAAAATCAAGAACCACCATCCGATATAATTGCCAACAGGAACTCCAAGCACATAAATGTTATCGACCAGCCAGATCCACCATTTATTATGAACTGCTACAGGATCAATCAAAAAATCAAGATTAACGGCAAGATAACCCGCTAGAGCTGCTCTTAATACTTCATTTTTTATCAAATTTTTATTAATCGCCTCTGGTTTGGTTCCAATTCCGAAAATATAATAGGATTCTTTAAAATTACCGATAAGCGCATGCGAGAAATATGATGTACAATAAATTATCACATACCAGCCGAGAATCACATCAAAAGGACATTCTCCGATGAATAAGGTTAATTCCGAACCAGGATAATAATATCCGCCAAAGATCGTATTTATATTTTCCAAACCTCCTCCAACAATAACGGCACCAAGAAATAGAAGCAAGGTTTTATAGAAACCGCGGAATT
>CAZVTX010000288.1:3746-4822 GCA_964629395.1 uncultured archaeon | reverse complement strand
GCCTCATTAAAAAAGGCGAACTCCCCTCTCTTTGGTTTGCAAATCTTAAAAGCAAGTTAGATGATAAAAGATCTCATGAAAAATCAAGGATATTAATCGCTAAAGAATTAGATCTCTTTTTACAGGAAGATAAAGATCAAATAAATAAAATCTTTATCGGTAATGGGCCTGGTTCAAAATTTATAATTGATTTCTTTATTGAATATTTTAATATTCCCTGTGAAGATTATTCCTGTGTTATTACTGATAAGAATTCTATGAAAAGTGATGATAATAATAAAATGAAAAATCGCTTCAAACCCCCCGATATCTATTTAATTGATGAATTCAAAACTACAAAAGAAGCAATTTTCCATTTACATCGCGGCGAGCTTGTAAGTGAAGTTGAATCGAAGGGCTTTGTGGATCATGCAATTGCCGCCTTGCTAATTGCCAAGCGGGGTTTAAAAGGCGAAATAATTCAAATCCAAAAAAAGCCAATGAAAGTTTTACACGATTATATCATTGAACATTATGCAGGATCTTATTCTTTTGCTACAATTCATAACATAAATAGTTTAGAAGATATCCAACCGGGAATGTATTTACGGGTTAAAGATAGTTCAAAATTGGACTCAAATATTAGTAATGGAGAAGTTGTTGCTTTTATAGGCTTCGGAAATGCTTATCGAAGTGTTCATGTATCAACATTATCCGGAAATAGAATGATCTTAAAATTTACGGGAGATGTTAAAGTAAGGAGGGACTTTTTTAAGATTTTAAGTCCTGTAAAAGAGCGAATTAAATAGCGAATATAAATTCAAATAAATAAAAACTTCAAAATAATAACAAATAAAATTCTTTAAAAATTCATTTTCTTAATTAGTCCTTAATAATCAAAATTATAAAAAACTGAGAGATCTGAAAATGGGAAAATTAGCAAGAGAAGTCGCCATAATTGGCGCAGGAATGAGTAAATTCGGACGAAATTTCCCCGCAAAAAGAAATCCCGATTTATGGATTGACGCATGGCTAAATGCCGTGAAAACGGTGGATAACGGCATTGAACCTAAGGATATTGATGCATGCTATGTCGG
>CAZVTX010000288.1:0-3646 GCA_964629395.1 uncultured archaeon | reverse complement strand
GCTGCAGCTGATACAACTTTTGAATATCCCGCTGGTGCAACATTTCCCGGATTATATGCAGCAATTGCATCAGCACACTTTAAAAAATACGGAACTACCCCGGAAGATCTAATGAGAGTTGCAATTAAAAATCATGAAAATGGTAAAGAGAATCCTTTTGCTCAAATGCAAATGACAATAAGAGAAATCATGGAAAGCAAGAAAAAAAAGGCAGAAGCTCAAGGGGCAGAAGCGCCCGATTGGAAAGATGAATTCGATTTTCTTAAAAGTTCGGCAAATCCTTATATAGCCTCACCGCTCAGATTATTTGATTGCAGCCTTATCACCGATGGCGCTGCTTGCGTATTCTTAGCAGCGGCAGATGTTGCTAAAAAATTTACAGATACGCCCATTTGGATTGCAGGAACGGGACAAGGGAGTGCAGCATTATCCCTACATGATAGAAATACCATTACCAGCTTTGATGCAACAAAAGAAGCTGCCAGACAAGCATATAACATGGCTGGGATGAAACCTAAAGATATTCAAATAGCTGAAGTTCATGATTGTTTTACGATCGCCGAAATATTAGCACTTGAAGATCTTGGATTCTATGAGAAAGGTAAAGCAGTTGAAGCTATTAGAGAAGGTGAGACTAAAAGGGATGGCGCTTTACCTATTAATACATCTGGAGGATTGAAAGCAAAAGGCCATCCCGTTGGAGCAACTGGAGCTGCTCAGGCAGTAGAAATATTCAAACAGATGAGAGGCATTGCAGAAAGAAATAGACAAGTAAAAGAAACCCCGGAAATTGGTCTTGCGCACAATTTAGGTGGATCTGGTGGTACTTGCGTAGTAAATATATTCAAAATCTAATCTATTTCAATTAGAATTATTTTTATTTTTTTTTCAATGATATTAAAACATATAATTATAGGTGTGACCTCTTTCCAGAATTAAGATATTAGGAGATCATACTAAATATCTCGCATAGATGTCTGGATCTTATTCTAAGGATTAAATAATGAAAAGTATTTATGGTTTGAAAGGTTCGCTAGAACATAAGGAATTTTTTTATTTTTAATGAAATATCTAATATCTTTTTTCTATTTTCACTTAAAATTTTTAATTAGAATTAATTTTGATATGAGCTATAATTAAAAATGACACAAAATCAGTGATTCAATAAGATAAAATTAATAAAATATAAATTTCTAAATTGTCTATTTTTTTGTAAGGAATGTTTAGTAAAAATATATACAATATCAATAAAAATATACAATTAAGGTTAGAAAATAATAAAACAATTATCTATATTAACGGAGAAAGATTTAATCAGTGTAAATTTGTTCTTTTGATGATAAATCCTCAAGAGAAAGAGGATCTGGGAGAGATTGATTCTATTGATAAGGCAATTGAAAAATTAAGCCCTAATTTTAATGATGCTTTAATTCCAACTAAGTTAGCAATTCGACCCGAAGATGAATTTTGGGCTCATTGTTCTAATCTACAAGCATGGGTAGAAAATAATTATGATACTCGTCTATTACATCGGAATTTATCATTTCCATTATTGAAAAAATTAGCAGATATCGGAGATCCTATTGCGAGACGAGTTTTTAAGGAAGAAATAGCTAAGAGATTAGAGACTAATTATTTACCAACAATAATCTATTTATTATGTAATGGGTATCTAAAATTTTTCTCATTAGAAGAAATAAATCTTATAATTGAAAGGATAAAAGATAAAAATATTAAATACGATAAAAAGAAATTTTTAAAAATATTTTTTGGAGATAATTTAAATAGTCCATTGAATATCTTTGATTTTTCAGGAAAACTATTTTTATTATTATATCCTCCATTAGAATTACTAAAAACAATTCTAAAATACGGAAATAAATATTTAGAGATCGGATATGAACATCTTTATAATTTTTTAGATGATATAAGAAAAAATAATCCCAAAATTGTAGAGAGAGAAATTATAAATATTCTTAGAACGTGTAATGAATCCGAGTTAAGAACTGCTTTAAAATATCATCTTTTAGACTTTATTGATACGGGTAAAGAGGATATTAGAAGGGATATTGTAAAATGGATTATAAAGAGTAAAGATATAAGAGAGACGTTAATTATTAATGGTTATACCGAAAAAATAAAGATTGATGATTTTAAGAACTTTTTATCGGAAGATTTTTTAGTTTTAAAAGATATTGAAAGTAAAGCTAATCGAGAATTAAAGCTTTTAATTGATTCGGATGATTTTTATAATGAATATTATAATTCTTTTGATAGAATAGGATTTGAGCTTTCTGGCTCTCATGTAATTAAGTTAGACTTATCCGATATTCAATTAAAAACATTTCCGGAATCTATTTTAAATCTTAAGTTTCTAAAAATTTTAATATTAGATTATAATGAAATATCATCTCTTCCCGAAACAATATCTGAGCTTGAATTTTTAGAGGTACTTAGTTTAGAATATAATAATTTAACAGAATTACCAAAATCTTTAAGCAACCTAAAATTCCTAAATTATATAAATGTGAAAGGAAATAAATTAAAACAAATTCCATATTCCCTAAAAAAAAGAAGGGATATAATGATTAAAATTTAGTTGGATAACCTATTAATATCTGAAGATTCTGAGTCCAAGTTATCCAACTATGTTTTACATTTTTTATATCCTCAAAAAATTTAGAATCCTCTTTATATCCATGAATTATTGATATTTTATTATTTATCATAAAAGATTCCCATAGATAAGCTAAATTATTATAAAATGCTCGATCTGCAGCAGTCATAACTCCGTTAGAAGTTGTTGGAGCTCTAAAACGTCTATTGCCGACAATATTTGAAGGTTCTAAGCGATTACAGAAAAAATTAAATGCAAATAATATTTCATTAGCACCCATTGTGGGATTGCCTTCATGATCGGGCGAAGTTCTGATTATAAAGGTCTGAGCGTCAGCTAAAAGAGCCCCAAGAAAGAGCTTGAAATCGTCTAAATCAAAACTTCTTACGTTTCCTGTAGCATCATCATATGAAATTTCAAAATATCTACTATTTTCTCGATTACTTATACCAAAACCACGATCTACATTCTCTAAATTTTTGGAAGGATAATAGTTCAACTTGCCTTCAGTATCTTTATAACTTAGACCTTCAGTTGATAAACGATATCCATAGATTCTAATAGTGCCCTTTTCCATTGCAATATATTTTAAGAAGTTAAAAATCCATATAATATCTTCTTTACAATTCAAAAAAATATCTTTGGGTTCTAAAAATAGTTTTTCCGTAGCTTGCTGAAGATAATTAATTGAATTTAATGTAAAATCTTTGAAAAATTTTTCATAAAAGGTTGATGAAAACCAACTCGCTCTAGAGGGTAAAGGAATTTTATATAAATGATTAACTAAGGTATCTAAATCGGGGATTCCAAGAGACTTATAAGAAAAATCTAAGCAATCTTCTCCTGTAAACCCGATTAACCCATTTGATAATATATAAGATGCTATTTTTTCTTTAAATTCATTAAACGATCTTGCATCCGTAACTAAGGCTTTTAATATAGAAAATCTTATCTTCTGCTCAAGCAACACTTTATATCTTTCATAGCTTAATCTTATATAATTTGGTCTATTTTTAAGATAATTTTTTT
>CAZVTX010000287.1:0-4824 GCA_964629395.1 uncultured archaeon | reverse complement strand
CCAGTACCGGGTAAATTGAATTTAAGATTGATATCATTTACAGTTCCAGCTTGACCGCCTGTATTCGATACATTTACATAAACAAGGAAATTTGTATTTCGCTCTACAGCTGTAGGAATAATATTAACTCTACTTAGTTTTAGATTAGCAGGTGGGTTTGATGGGGCATGATAAGTAACTGATTCTACCGGAGTATCATCATAATTTCCGGCTTTATCATATGTTCTTATATAATAATCATATGTATGTCCATCCGTTAAATCAGTGTCATAATAGTCATGTTGGTTTGCATCAAAAGTACCAATATAAACATATCCTCCACCATTATCTTGACGATATAGTTCAAATTTGTCAATACCTGACCATGCATCAAATTCTGATGACCAATGAACGTGAATTTCAGCAAATTCAGGATAATAATCATCGGGGATATCTTGTATAACTCCGGGAATTGGTTTTTCAACATCATATAATGAATAAACCTCTCCCGATAAGATAGAGCCTCCGCCCCCAGAGTCATATGATTCTACTTTAAAGAAATAATAGCCATTACCATCAGAAGGCGTAAATTCATATGTTCGGGTTGATGAGGATAAATAACCGCTAGCTGCTGAATAATCGTCAGAAGAGGGTGGAGGAGATTCTGAAGCTTTATGTGCATAATGAATTCTATAATTGTCGATTACCGAAGTGTCTCCAGGATTTTTTGTCCAATTAATTGTAATTGTATTAGTAAAGTATGCAGGGAGAGGATCTGGTTCAGCAGGATCAAAATTTAAATCAACAACGACCCATGCGTTATTTGAATCTGCATACCTCCCGACCATATCAACTGTGCGTATAAAGTATGAATAATTATGTCCATTTAAAATATTATTATCATCTGTCCATGTGTTCAGCGAAGCATCTATTTTTATCATAAAACTATAACTTCCCGAATCTACAGCCCTCCAAACTTCATAATAATCTATTTTACCATTATCCGATGCCCCGCTCCAATCCACCACTACAGTTGCACCATCTTGTGTAGCAGTAACAGTCGAGGGCGGACTTGGATCTGTCTTATCCAAATACACTTCTTCCGTATGCCAAGAAGTTGGCTTTGATGCAGCAGACATATTTGTCACTGTTATATTTATTAAATATCCTGACAGAGGAGGTGTTCTATCCGGAATGGTAGATGCAGAAATAACATGTGTAATTTTATATCTATGTAAAATAGAATCTATTTCTGTAACCGTATATGACGGATTTGTGGAAATTTGACTGAAATCAGCAGTAATTTCAGTTGCAGGATTATATGCGCCTTCTAAATCAATTATTATTTCAATTGTGTCACCGTCATCATACCAATAACCTGTCAGAAGATCTGTATCTTCGAATATAGGTGCTCCTTGAGGAGGTGGTATTTCATATGTAATATGGAGATTATCATTTAATTGATATTTTGTTCTAGCATATTCCCTTAAGCATTCCCAATATGAAAAATTACCGAAAACCGTTCTTAAAATATATTTTCCTGTTGCCCCGTTATCATCTCCATCATTTCCATACAATCCGATTTCTGAATATCCTCCAGGATCTGATGTATCCTTCCAATACGTAGCAAGATCTCTATTAGGCTGGGTTGAAAATAATTGCCACGATTCTTGATATGGTATATACGACCATGCACCTCCAGAACTAGTATATAAGTATCTCCAATCGCTTAAAGGATTATTGGCAGGAGGATTTGATCCAAGTCCTCTTCCAGAACCGGGTAATAAATGTGTATCATCATAATGCCCTTCAATAGGATTTCCTCCACTCAAAACGCCATCATTACCCTTAGGACCATTTTGTGCACCATCTGGATAAAGATATAAAGGCCAGCTCTTTAATCCAGGATCAGCTTGCAATGAAAAATCGGGTAGTCCATCATTTGGATCATTTGGAGCGGCACCTAATAAGATATACGAATTAGGATCATTTCTTACAAAATCACTTAATCTCTGCACATACATGAACGCATAATGGGGGTGGATCGTTAGTTGCAAATCGCTACCAGGTTCATTCATATCTACATCTAATGCATAAGGGTCATCTTGCATCATGTTAGCATAATACTTAGATCTCTTAGTAGTAATTGTCCATAATTCTTCCCATTCAATTGGTGAAGCCATAGATACAAAAACATATTGGATGCTAATTCTGTCTAAAATCACCCTTACAGGGCCATCTACAGCTGCTTCATGAGAGCACATATATGTAGGCATATTGGGTGTTATACCATTTTTTTGGCCAGGTGTTAAAATTCCTCTCAAATGCGGAGTAATTTCACCAGTATCTCCATCGTGATCTGCAGCATCAGGTTCTGAAACCGTTATACCAAATACAGAATCTCCATCATCCGGTAAAATATGCTGAATTGAAGAAGAAACTCCTGGATCGGTATATGTTCTATGGCCACTCCAATCAGAACCCCCATCATCCCAACCGAAATCCATTTGGAGACCATAACCGATGTCGGTGAGCTGCTCATCGTAATAACCCTCATCCCATTGTCCTTCCCTCCAAACTTCTGAATCAGAATTTACGTCAATAGTAGCACCACTCTGAGAAAAATATACTCTAAACCATACTGATATGTATTGTTTATTAGAACTCGTATAGAGATCATTTGGAGTCAAACCCGGCCATTTAATCCTCAGACTATCATCTAAATCCAGATTATTCGGGTCTAATTGAAGTTCATAAGTTTGACCTGTTATTTTTAAATTGGTTTTATCCCATGAGACATAATCTTTTCCTCCAGGAGGAATATAATAATTTATATCTGGAGGGTTGTTCATATCTTTATCATTATAATAAATGTACATCCAACTTTGTCCTCCATCAACGGGGTCGGTTATTTTAATACAATATCTCTGAGGATATTCATCGTAATTCCACCATGAATATCTACTGGCTTTTTTACCGTTTTCAGCATAAAAAACAAGTTCATCATCCCAATCTAATCTATGAGGTAGTTGTTCTTTAGGACCTCCAGGATCCTCAGCAGGATCATGTTGAGGAGGATCGGGAGGTGTATCTCCGCCAACATAATTTTCCTTCTGACGTTCCCACCAATAACTCATTTCACATTCGTATTTTGTGGGCTCTTCATAAGGAGAACCAGGTGTACTATTAATGTGCATTCCTGCATATCGATGTTCTACATCTGTATGACCCCAGCAAGCTAAATCTGCATCATCTACACGTGGACTTAGAAAACTTAGACTTGCATCCGCTTGATATCCAATCTCATAAGTATAAGTGCGAAAATAAGCCATCTCATCAAGTTGGAATGGAATTAGAACCCATTCATTGTCTAAAGAGTAATATGCAATTCTAATATTATTTATGTGCCTTCCGTGAAGTGCCGTCCATAATTCTGTAGCACTTGCATTATTAAGTATAAGCGGATAACCAGTTCTTGTAAGATTTGGTAATGTTCCTTCCGAATTATATATCATTTCTATTATATTGTTTTCATCTTCAGTATTATCAACCGTATTTCTAACATTACTATTGACATTTAAAAAGATCAGAGCTACAATAAAAGCTTGGAATATAAAAATTCCTACCAGGAATAAAATCAATTCATTCTTTCTTTTATTCCCGTTTATTCTTCTCATTTTTTCTCTATCCTATTTATTTTATTCTTTTTTGAATTCAATTTATTAGATAAGCTATCTCAAGAGATTGGTAATTTAACCAATATTTATTTTTAGATTTCATTTTAAAAATTACCCGATTTTCAATGCGGGTTTAATTTCTTTTATTTTAGTTTTTCTTGAAATAGCTTAAATTATATTATTATCAATGAAATATATAATACTTATTACAAATTTGAAAATCATTCAATATGAAAAAGAACCTTCGAAAGAAATTTATTAGAAAAAAAGATAAATATATATTCATTTTCGTTATCTTAATCCTATTTATATTGACAAATTTTCAATTCTATAAATTCTTATATTCAATTAATAATTTACAAAAAGGAGTATTCTCTGAGAATAATAAGAACCCCACTTCTATTATTAATAATTCTATATACTATAAAATACCGCACTCATCCATTAATCTGAATAATTTTTCACAATCGAGCACGAGACGAGTATATTATGATATGACACATGGTCAAATATTTTCCTTATGGGATACCGGTTTTATGGGTTATTCCGAATTGAGTATATTATTCCAAAATTATTATCTAGAGGTATCCGAGATAAAGAAGTCATTTATTCAAACAGTTTCTTCATTAGAAAAAGATAGTATTTTAATTTTGAATTTTAATATAGAAAAAAATTATACCGAAGATGAAATTCAGGAAATAATATCATTTGTTAAGAGAGGTGGAAATTTATTTGTAATTGGAGAACATTCGGGATATAATCTGGATGACAAAATAAATCCCATTTTAGAGAATTTTGATATGAAGTTAACAGAAATGGATATTGAAGATAATATATCCTCTATTCCCGGAAATAAATATTGGACAATTTCAAATTCTCCGTTTTTCAATTTAGATAATATATGTCTCTGGTTTGGAGCGGCTTTAAATTTAACCGGAAGTGCTTTTCCGATTGCATTAACATCATCCACAGCAAATTATCCTAATCAGCCAATTATGGCGGGCTTTGTTTATAATAATTCTAATAAGGGTAAGGTTTTTTCATGCGGTGATAGTGAATGGTTATGGAATGCAAATTCTTCATACGGAGGGATTCATTACGGAAATAATTCCGAATTAGTTATGAAAATATTAGATTGGTTTTATGATTCTAATTTAAGTAAAGCTAT
>CAZVTX010000286.1:0-4833 GCA_964629395.1 uncultured archaeon | reverse complement strand
CTAAAATCAATTGAAAGATATTTTTAACTTTACAAAAATTATGAGAATTAATCTTAATTTGTGAAAAATCTTTCCAAATACTTATAGGATCCATTCTTTTTTTAGAATTTCAGTAATAATTCCGGGATTTTTATAGGAAATTTTTTTAAAATTAGAATCTTTCTTTTTATTTTTACCACCAATTAATATTAAAAAATAGAGATAAAAGTTAGAATTTAAATCTTTTTAGAACGGGATAACGTCGACCTATTCCGAAAGCACTGGGGCTAACTTTAATAGTTTGCACTAATTGACGCCTTTTATATTCGGAATTAAGATACAATCGTCTCACTTTTATAATCGTGTCCTCATCAATACCTCTTTCTTTTAAATGCTTTAATTCATCGCCGATACCATGCTTAATAATTTCTTCTAAGACTTGATCAAGAATCTCATAAGGAGGTAAAGAATCGCTATCTTTCTGATTTTCACGCAATTCCGCCGTTGGCGGCCTGTCAATAATTCCTTGTGGGATTATCTCTTTTTCCCGATTAATATAGCTACAAATATCATAAATTTGTACCTTTAATAAATCACCCGGAACATTTTTACCTCCATTTGTATCTCCGTATAAAGTACAATAGCCTACACCTATTTCGGATTTATTTCCCGTTGAGACCAAAAGCCAATTAAATTTATTGGAATAATACATTAAAAGAACTGCTCTAACTCTTGCCTGAAGGTTCTCATCCGCTACATCAAAAGGTAATTTCCCTATAACTGATTCAATTGATTTCTCATAGGCTTCAAAAAGATCATCAATGGGATGTATTATATATTTCATGTTTAAATTTTCACAGAGTTTTCGGGCAAGATCAATACTTTCTTGGGATGTAAACCTTGTGGGCATGATAACATTAGTTACCTTATCAGGACCTAAAGCTTGGGAGCAAATATAAGAGGTAAAAGCGGAATCAATACCTCCACTAAGACCTAAAACAACACCTTTAAAAATACCGCTTTTATGGAAATAATCGTATAGATTTAATTTGAGTGCCTCAATAACTTCTTCCCGCCAATCCATATCATAATCTTTTTCTTGAATTTCCGTATCATCATCTATTTTAACTTCTACGATTGAATCATCTTTCTTGAAAGCTTTTGCTTTAAAAATTACCTGCCCAAATTTATTGACAATAAAGCTTTGTCCGTCATATGTAATCTCATCTATACCACCATACATATTTACATATACAATCGGAACCGAATATTTTTCAGCCTTTTGAGATACTATTTGTCGTCTAAGTTTGAATTTTCCAATATGATATGGAGATGCATTTATTACAATAAGCAATTCAGAACCGTTTTTAACAAGTTGCTCGGTAACCTTTATATCATAAACATCATCCAAAATATCTTCACTGATAAGGATTCCTACTTTAACACCTTTAATATCTATGGGGTCAAATTTATCATCAAAGGAAAAATATCTTCTTTCATCAAAAATATCGTAATTAGGAAGCAACCTTTTATTTTCTATATGCTTAATTTCATTATTTTCAATTACTATTGCTGAATTGTAAAATCTCTGAATTTTATGTTTCAATTCTGGTGGCTCCGTAAAAGTACCTAAAATTAGTGTGGCATTTGTTTTAATATTTTTTATCTCTTCAATAGCTTCCCTATTTTTATCACTAATTAGTGGATCAAGAATATGATCCATAAGAGGGTAGCCTACAAGAGACATTTCAGGAAATACAATAATATCTGCACTATTATTATTACCCTTTTCAATAACTTCTTTAATTATTTTAATATTATAATCAACATCGCATACAATAGGATTTATCTGACCAATGCAAATTTTTAAAGATCTCCCGTTCATAATCAATATAATTAGTAATATTAGATAATAAATTTGAATATTGATATTTAAAAGATTACTTTCCTTTTCTATTCTTTTATTAAAAATTCATAACTTATCCTAATTTTTTTAATTCTTATGCGCATATTCCTAAAAGTCTTAGATTGAGAAAGGAAGAGGCATAATCGTTAATGTAAATTCTCAAATACATTATAAGCTCGCTATAATTTTAAAGTCCAACAAGAAAAAGAATTTTAAATTAAAATTAAAAAGGAGGTTTAAATAATGAAGTGAGAGGATTTTACCTTCATTGCATTTATCTTGGCTTAGATTGCTTCAAAGTAAGCCTCTTTTAAGATTTTTGATTTCATATAAGGACTAAGTCCTTCAATTGTAAGCAAATCGACTTTCCTTTTAAAGAGATCCTCTAAGAAAAATGCTAATCCAATAAAATTATTATAGTTTTTTTTTCCTTCTATAAATTCCACAATAAAATCAATATCACTTTTATTTATTTGCTCATTTCTTAAAACAGAGCCGAATAAGCCAATTCTTTTAACATAAAATTCTCGTAATTTTCTCTTATTACGTTTAAGAAGTTTAAATATTTTTTCTCTACTTAAAACATTCATCTTCTTTTAGGTATTCTTAAATAAAATATGATAATATTTTCTATCATTATAAAGTAATAATCTCCTTATAATTGTTTATTTTAAATAATTTTATTTTTAAAATTATTATTATTGAGAATTTTTAAAAAGATCCTCAGCAGAGCTAAATCCACTATAATCTGTATTATCTTTTTTGGTTGGCAATGAAATTGATGTCTTTTTATACAATTTAGGGTTTAATTCTGAAATAAATTGTGATATTTCGCATTCATAAACTTTTCCAAAACTTTCTACAAGTTTCGGAGAAATCAAATATAATAAATCCTTCGCTCTTGTTAATGCAACATAAAAAATACGTCTTTCTTCTTCGAGATCATTTGGATTATTCATAGATCTATAAGAAGGAAAATGATTTTCAGCAAGCATCGGAATAAATACTACATTCCATTCTAAACCTTTAGCCCTATGAATCGTCGATAATACAACATAGTCATCTTGATTTTGCCCGGTATCACCTGCAAATTTTCGGGCTTCAAGATTTCCCGCATTTAAGCTCAATAAATCAAGAAAGCCCCTTAAGGTTCTATAATTCTTAGCATAAATCTTAATCTGATTAAAATCTTCAAGTCTGTCGCGCCAATCTTCATAATTTCTCTTAATATAACTTTCAAGTAATTTAATTAATTTCTCAATAATTAATGCCGGCTTATCTTTTAAAGTAAATTTAGAAATAGGGTGAAAATGATTTAAAAAATTCTCTTTGGCAACCTTATTTATTCTGGCACCTTTTAAATATTTAGTAAAAAAATCTCTTTCGCCTAACTCTTTAATAGGATTTTCTAATTTTAGAATTTCGTTATAAATTTTTTGACCTGATGTTGAGCCAATACCCGGAATAATTTTAAAAATACGTCGCCATGCGAGCTCATCAAACGGATTCTCTATTAATCTTAAATGAGCCAATAAGTCTTTTATATGTGCTCTTTCAAAAAATGATAAACCAGCTCTTACTTCATAAGGTATTCCCTCCAATTTTAATTCCATTTCAATTTGAAGTGAATGATATGCTGCTCTAAATAAGACCGCAATTTGTTTATATTTAAAGCCTTTATCGTGAAGATTTGAAATTTGTAGAGCAATAAATTTTGCTTGTTCATATATATCTTTAGCAATAACGTGATAAGGCTTTAGACCGCTTTTTCTGGTCGGTTTCATCTTTTTTTTAAATTGTTTAATATTATGTTTAATTGAATCATTTGCGAGTTCCAATATTTCAGGTGTAGAACGATAATTATATGTTATAGGAAATTCTCTACAGCCCTCATACTTCTTTTTAAAATTTAGGATATTTTCAAAATTAGCACCTCTAAATGAATATATGCTTTGTGCGTCATCGCCAACGGCTACAATATTCTTTTCGGGATTTTGGCTGACAATTTTATATATTATATTGTCTTGCATGTAATTCGTATCTTGATATTCATCTACAAGGATATATTTAATTTTTTGGGCTAAAAATTTTGCAACCGCTCTCTCATCAAGTAATTGACTCCAATATAATAATAAATCATCAAAATCAACAAGATTATTTTTTGCTTTAAGTTTTGCATAATTTTTAAAAACTAGATTTAATTTATTATGAATTTCTTCATTATTGAATTGATCAAATTTCCATTCTAAAACTTCTTTTATTGTTTTATTACAATTAATAGAATAAGATAAAATAGCTTTACATATTCTTTCAGAAGGAAGTTTTAGATTTGAATCTTTTATTCCGATATGCTGAATTGCAATTTTCATGAGTTCCCGTGCATCTAGTTCATCCATGATATTATAATTAGGCTTTATACCGATTGTTTCTGCAAACATACGAATAAACCTATTTGCTTGTGAATGGAACGTTCCGGCCCAAATCCCTCTTGGTTTTGAACCTAAAAGTTCTTTAACACGGCTTATCATCTCGTTAGCAGCTTTATTTGTAAAGGTAACAAGCATAATTTCATTAGGTTTTATTCCGGATAATAATAATTTAGCAACCGCATATACAATTGTTCTTGTTTTTCCGGATCCTGCACCAGCAATCACTAGCATAGGACCTCCTAAATTATTAACAACCTCAAGTTGTTCATCATTCAACTCATTTTCAAAATCAATATGCTTATATTCAAGAAGGGCATCAGCGGTAGGCTCTTCAATATCCTCAACTAATAAATCATCATCAAAAACTTCAAAAACGAGTTCTCCTTCAGAATCTTTTTTTTCGCTCAAAAGATCACTTGAAATTATTTTTCTTATTTAGTTTTTATTTCTATTAATTATTAAATATGTATGCTATGAAAAATTTCTAATTAATAAGAAATTCAATTGAATATTAATAAA
>CAZVTX010000285.1:0-4843 GCA_964629395.1 uncultured archaeon | reverse complement strand
AAGTTAATAGAAGAGAGAAAAAAGATGGATATTAAAGTAGGTTAAAAACTTTTTTATTATTTTTTTTATATTAATCGATTAATTTCATTTCATTAGAATTTATATAAAATTAAAATAAAGTTTTTTGTTTTATTTTCCAAGATTTAGGGATAATCCCATTTTTTAAACAATGTTTATTCTCATATAAAATTCTCATAAAATTATCTGCTATTTTTTGATTAAATTGGTTTGCTGAGATTTTATTGTGAGTTCTTGTCTTTAAAAAACATAAATTTTCAATTCTATTATCATTTTTATCATAATTAATATGATGAAGATCTCTAGTTTCATTATCGCTAATAGATTCCCCAGTTAAAAGATCTCTAAAAATTCCTCTTTTATCTTGTATCAATTTATTATTAAAAATTAAGACTGTTTGAGATAATCGAATTATTCTTCGTAGTTTTTGGGTTAAAAAACTCTCTTGGATAACCTTTTATCATATCTTTAATATTATTTTGAGGAATTGGAAATCTTTCTAAATCATTATATTCATTCTTACCAAATTCTTTTTCAAAATTTTGAGAAATCTGACGGATTTGTTTATGATCCAATTTTGAAATTTTATGAATGTAATCGATTGTTTTAGGGATAAGGTTTTCATTCTGGGAAAAGTATGGTTCAACCATTAATCTAACGGCGATTATATATTTTTTAATTTGATTTTTTAAATGATTAGTTATTTCTAAACCTTTTAGAATTTTAAGATATTTATTTGAGTTGCTATCCATTATTATATCATTAAGGTTTAAATTTTGATTCCAATTATTCCTTAATTTTGAAAAAATGTAATTGCAGACATTAAACTTTATATGAATTATTGAAATATATGTTCCAGATGAAGTTTTTCGTTTATGTGAAAAATTATCGACATAATTGGATGAAAATCTTTCAGAATGGTTATAAATATCTGGAAATTCTTTTTCTAAATAGTAAGAAATTTTTCGAATTGTATAAAGATCCATATTTGTTTTTTTTTTAATTTGTACTTGATTAAAACCATACTTTTTTGAAAAATATGGTTCAATTAATAATAAAACAACATTAATTGTTTGCTTTATCTTATCTTCAATATATTCTGAAAATTTTACATTTTTTAAGATCTTTAAATGATGACTCATTTTTATATCGGCTATAATGTTCTCAAAATTTATTGCAATATTTCTATCTTTTCTTAAATTAAAAACAATATAATTTGCTATTGCATATCTTATTTCATCAATCTTTATCTTATCTAATCTACTTTTAGATATTTTTTGTCTAATTTCATTTCTTTTTGCGGGATTTCTATTATTTTTGGTATGATAACGTGTATTATAATCATTGGGGCGAAGTAATTTGACTAAATTATTTATTGCACTTGAATGATCGCTAAAACCAGATTTTCTAGCTATTTCTGCTTTACTTGGATAATTTAAACTATTGTCTAATATTAAAGGGATGGCTTTTATCATACATAATACTCTATGCCTTACTTGTTTTCCCCATTCTTTAATTGGTTTTGTATAAAAGAATTCATACATTGTATCAATAAAGATCTTTCTGATTTGTTTATCTGTCCACTCTTTTACAAATCCGTTTTCTTTTTGTTGCCTATTCCAAAAACCTTTATCATCATAATACCTTTCTTTAATAAATTGAGCTATATCCTTCCAACTCATTGCAAATTCCTTATTAAATTTCTTTAAAAATGGAAAATTTTGAATAAAAAAGTAATTTTCTTTTTAAAAAAAATATTTCGAAGTTAAATTAACTCTTTTTCTTATAAGTTATTTTTACTTAAAGTATTTAAAGAAATAATTTTACAATCCTATTTTTTTAGATATTTTTATTTATATTTTCTATAATTAGTTTAGTTTAAGATGAGACAATATAGATATTATTTTAAAAAAAATTAATAATTTTTTCAAATTAATCTTTAATTAAAATGTACAAAATAAGAATCATTATAATTTTTTAATCATTTATATGAAATTAACTAATCTTCCACATCAAACAATTAAGTAAATTTTCAGAAATCAACTCTCTCGCTATTTGGATTTCTGCTTTATACCATTCTAATGTTCTTTTAATTTTTTCCTATTCATCAAAAGAAAAGCTATCTATAGTAATAGAGTGTTCTTCTTTTAGAATTTGAAATATTTCATAATCTACTAAATGTAGTTCAATTCCTCTAATAGCTATAATGAAATTCTCTAAGAAGAGTGATATATTTTTATATGTTTAAAAAAAGAGATGATTTATTTTTAAATCCTTTTTTATAAAAATTTAATATATCAATATTTAAATGAAAAAATTATCCAAAGCCAAATATTTTTCCCTCTTAAATTTCTAATTTCATTATTTTTTGTTAAAAAAATTTTTCATTCTTTATTTAAAAAAATTGTATCTTTTTGCTTATCTACACCAATATTGCTTTTTTTTAATGCTAAGTTATATATTATTAATAAAATTCATTCTATTAAGGTTTAAATTTTTCCTAAATTTTAATAAAGAAAATTTCTGAATATATTTGCTCTTATATTCCTATATAGAATAAATATAGCATGTATATTTTCTTTTAATCTGTTAAATATTAAATTGTTGGAAAAAAGATAAATCCACAGTTTAATTCTAATGATACTTAAGTGAGAATTAAATTTTTTTTAACATCTCCTTTTACCCTATTTTTTATTAAATGAGGTGATTAAATTATTTTAAATTATATTTATTGAAAAAATTAAAAAGTTATATTAATTAAAAAGATTAAGAAAATTCTATTTAATCAATGAATCTAAAACTATTATATTATGCTTAATATTAATGAAATCATAAGAATTTATAACCAAATAAATTCTTCATTATTAGATGGGAGCGCTCTCAGAGAAGACTTATTTCTTAAAGATATTATATTTAAGTTTTTTAGAAATATGTATCTAAATCAATACCCTAAAGAACCTTTCCCTGATTCAAGAGCCTTAATTCCAAATAAGTTCTTTCATTTTACAAAAATTAAGTTAGCAGATTGGAGAAGGATTAAAAAAAAGTTAAATAAAATTCTAAATTTAAAGAAAAGATTTTTAATAAATAGTAAAGAAGATCCTTTATTTGTTTTAAAAGTTGTTTATAGTCATTTAATTGAAACACTTTATTGTTTAGAAAGATCTATCTTTTGGTTTTTTAATTATAAATATAATATAACAGAGACTTTTGAAATTGCTGGTATGCAAGCTTTATATTATTCCAGTTTCTTTATAAAAATAGCAATTCAAAAATTTTTTGGAATTTCTGAGTTACATTTTAAGGATATAGGTAAAATAATGGTTAAAATCAATTGGAGTGATGCTAATGTTGAAATTTTACCCAATAAAAGTTGGAGTGCTGAGCACAAGAACATAGCTAACAACTTTTTAAAATTAATGAATGATGTTGATTTGAATAATTTTCCAGAAATATATTATTTATTTCAGTTTAAAGATGATTTTTTTGAAAGAATTACTGGAATTTCTTCAAAAGAGATAAGTCTAGCTCATTCTGATTATTTAAGAAAAGCAAGAATGAATTATGTGTACGATTATACAACCCGAAAGAGTGATCCTTTTAATAGTTTTTATGGTGTCATTTCAGATTATTTCATAAATGTTCAAAAATATTGTTTTTTAGATGGAACTGACCGGTATAATGATGGTAGTGAATATTATGCCACTCACATTGAGCCTAATATATATGGATCCTGGGGTATTAATGAACATTTTATTGGGTGTTTAATGAAATATTTAATAATGAATTTAAAAAAGATAAATAATTTAAAAAAATATCTCCTAATCCTTAGTGAGAAAATAGAGAATTCAAAAGATTTTCATAAAGTTGCCAAAGAAATAATTCTAAATTGGTTAAAAAGTTAATTTTTGATTATTCTCGTTGTTGTTCCTCTTTATCTTTAATTTTTTAGAGAAAAAGATGGTATCGCTTATTATCATTAAATTTCTGGTTTATTCAGAATCTTCTAGTTTTTAATATTAATTATTAATGGGATTTTTCTTTTCTATTTTGAAGGTGAATATAATGAAAGTAATTTAATATTAAAAGATTAATAATGAACAATATTAAATATATATATATTTTTTAAATATTAGTTTATCCATATTTATATTAGAAATCTAAAATTTAAAAAAGTTTCATAATTGAGGTTTTTAAAATGAGTAAAAAAGATATAAAAAGAGGCTATGTATATGAGAGACAAAAAGCTAAAGCACATAGAGCAAAACATATTGGCGGTCCGGGAAATGAAGATTACAGAAGAGGAAATGTAAAAGGTGAAGTAAAAAATAGAAAAAGACCGATAACTAAACCAGAACTTCAAAAAATTTTTAAAAAAGGGATATCTGAAGTAGAAAGTAAATCTGGTTTCACCAATCCTGCTATTGATTATAAAAGAAGATACCATCCTAATAAGAAATTATTTAAAAAAGGGAAATTAGTTAAATGAATTAATTATAACGATAAATAAAATAATTTTGATAATGATAATGGTAGAAATTTTTTATTAGGAAAATCTTTTTTCGAAAGGGTATTTTCTTCTTATAATAAATTTTTGAAATAAATATTAATTATAAGGTTTTAATTCTATGGATTAATTTTTAACAATTACTTTAGCAATCTTATATCTTTTATTAGAAAGAAATCAAAATATCTAAAAAAAAAATGATATATGTACAATACAATAAATATGAAAATTGCGAATAAAATGAAATGCATAATTTACATGAAGCTAAGAAAAGATGAGCAAGCATTTAAAAAATCATTCTAAAGGGAAATTCTTTTT
>CAZVTX010000284.1:0-4864 GCA_964629395.1 uncultured archaeon | reverse complement strand
ATAGAATAATAATTATTATTTAATTTGTATAAATATCTTTTTAACTAAAATGTCGAAACTTATAAATATCCTAATTTATATTATTTGTTTGCGAAATATTTTCGTTAAATATTAACCATTGTAAAAGGTGATCTCCCTGAGTAAATTTATCGATTTTGATCGAAATAAAAAAATCTTTTATGATAATTTATATTTCGATGATTTCAAAATCGTTATCAAAATCCCTATCTGCAATTTGAAAAAAGGGAACAAATGCAAAGATCTATTAATTAAAAAATTCGATCCGGCTAAATATATTTATATATTTACCTATGAAAAAGATAAAAATAATTATTAAGATTGTCCGCTTTTGTTTTCAAGTCTTTTGTTCCAGCAAGAAAAACAAATTCTCGTATTATCTTCAAGTAAAACCAAATCTTTGACGGAACGTATCATTCCGCAATCTTTGCATCTTTGCTTCATAAGTAATATAAAATAGAATCACTTTAAAATTATTCGTGAAAAGTTGCAGTTCAAAAATCTATTGAAGGACAATCTATTGGCGAAATTACGTTAATATCCATATTTTTGAATATATGGATAAAAAATTCCGTATTTTCGGTATGAATCGGAATTAAATATTCGGGATTGAGCTCTTTAACAAAATTTATAATGTCATGAGGTTTTGCATGTCCTGAAGCGTGTATTTTGTAAGAAGGAATTCCTAATTCATTAAATTTACTCATAAGAGTATTTGTATTATCAAAATATTCTTCTGCGTATGGATCCATACTTGATGATATAAACGCGCAATTTAGATTAATAAACGGAAATTTTTTAATATCTCTTTGGATAATATCTCGTTGAATGATTGATACATTTATAAAAAATTTTCCTTCGAGTGTTTTTAATTGGCTATACTTAATTAATCGAAATTCTTTTTTATTTTTATAAAATAATTGTCTAATATTTCTTTTCCATTCATAATTAGCTGGCCCCCGTTCAAGAATTAATATATGATCGTCATTTAAAATGTTAGGATCACGCATTGTATCATATATAGCTTTCTGATTTAATCTATAATAAAAATACGCATCTTTTTCTGGAATTATATATTTCCATCCGAATTTTTTTGCCATCGAAGAGAATGTTCTAAAGCGATCCCAATCAATTCTATCGTATTTTAAAATAATCACATCAAAAGGGTTATGTTTTAAGAGAGATTTTAGTTGTCTCTTTACAGCCGCCTCTGATTCTATGGCACCTCTATGTATATGAGTTCCCTCACATATTAAAGCCTTAATTCTTTCAGCTTTTTCCTCTTTCAGAGCTTCTTTCGCTTTTTTAATTAAATCAATTGTCATATATAAAAGAGGACCGTGTATTCTAAAGTCTCCAGAATAGACAATTATCCCCGCCGAAGTCTTAAAAATAAAACCATAAGCCGCCGGAATGGAATGGTCAACATGCACGGGAATAATTTCCATATCTTTTATATGAAGGATATCTCCCGTTCTAAATTTCTCAAATTTTAAGCCGTAATAAAAATTATCGGATCGCTTTTCTGTAGAATCATAAAAAGCCTTTATTATTTTATGCGTCACGACTCCGGTATAAATTTTGATATTCCTATTTAAGAAAGGAATACAATAGAAATGATCCCTATGTGCATGCGAGATTAAAACTCCGTCTAAATTTGTCTCGGGATCTTGTTTATTTTTACACTGAGATACAAAATTATAATATTGATTTTCGGGCAAATTAAAAAAATAATGTTTTGTGTATAAATTCTTAATAGGGATAAGGTTCTCTTTCGGTAAAAAATTTAGACGGCATAATTCGCTGATTGATTCAGGAGCCTCTCTATAATTATATTCTTTGTGAAATTTTTTCATGTTTAAGCCAAAATCTATGAATAATTTCACATCATATTCAAAATCTTCCAATAAAACCTTATTTCCGCCAACTTCATTAATACCACCATAAAAGGTAAGCTTTACTTTCAAATACAAATCTCCCCCTAAAAAATTTTATAATTAATTAAGAATGGTTAAAGAAATTGAGATTTAATTTAATAAATAATATAAAAATTATCGATTTTTATATTTAAATAATTTGGTATTTTCTCGCAAGTTTTCTAATAGTATTTTGGGAATCTTCCTCATTATGATAATAACAAATTAAAACAAAATGATGTCCAATTAATCGAGATATTAAAGTATCCTTCTCTTCATATAATTGAGAAATTTTTAATTTACCTTTCTCTTTTTTTAATATGTTTATTTGATTTAATTCTTGATTATCTGAAATACTTGATACCGGTTTAATAATCTTTAAAGGATTGCTGGGATCGTGCCTAAGAAATGACCAATGATTTATTATATTAGGATAATTCCTTTGCAAATCCTTAAACATTTCTTCTTCTTTTTCACAATATTCTTCACTTTTAACCTCTATTAAAGTATCAAATTTTAAACAATTTTTAACCGGTTTTCTTAATTTTACAGCATTAATTAATTTAGATAATTGTATATATTCTTCTTTTTGACTATTACTTATTTGATTTGATATTGCATCCAAATTTTGAAAAAATAATGCTTCAGAATTCCCGTAAAATTCATTATTATACCAATCTTTATCTGCTCTCTTAAAATCTCTCTTATGAAATATTTTAAATTTCCAGAAATCTTCAAAATCTTCTTTAAAATTTTTAATATATTCAATAATTTTACTGAAAAGTAAAATAAAGCAAATTACGGTTTTATGAATATATACAATCTTATACATCTTATATCTTGAAAATAAAAAGCTTTCAAGTGAATCTTTACATTTTTCATCAAAGCAGATTCTATCTTTATACAATCTAATAAAATAATATAATCTCTCAATATCAATATTTCCAAATGGAACGCCGGTAAAATAAGAATCTCTTAATAAGTAATCCATTCTATCAACATCTATTTCCGAATGGATTAAAGGAATTAATTTTAGTAAAATATTACTCTGAATTTTTTTTTCTATAGAAAAACTCAGATTTCCCCTAATTATTTCTCCAATTATCTTAGAATCAAATCCATTATTTTCCAAAATATCAGAAATAATACTATTTTTAATAACATAAGAGCCAATTGATTCATGATCAATATCACTTAAATGTTCGAATGTATGAGAAAAAGGCATATGACCACAATCATGAAGTAATGCGGCTAATCGCATAATTTGAACAATCTCTTTATAAAAACCTTCTTTTTTTAAATCTTCCTTTAATGTAGATAAAAGTCTATCCATAACATAGACTGTTCCAAGAGAATGTAAAAAGCGAGAATGAAGAGCTCCAGGAAATACTAAAGATGTCAAACCTAATTGGGTTATATATCTTAGACGTTGAAAAACAGGTGTTGATATAATTTTATATTCCAATTTTGTAATTGGAATTGATCCATGAATAGGATCTAATATAATTTTAAATGCTTCTAAACCGGTAGATGTTTTCATTAATTTCCTGATTTAATGTAATTGAATTCTTTTAGAAGATTAAAAATCTTTGATAATTGCTCATTTCTCAATCTTTCGGATAATTCAAGTTTTAATTCTTTAAAAACTCTTGAAATTTTATTAAAATTAAGATTTATTTTATCTTTTTCATTTAAATTAGAATTAAGATCTCTATAAATATATAATAAAGTTGCTGCTGCCTCAAAAATATCTGATATATTAATAAAATAATCTTTATTTTGATTTTTTTTATTTAAATCATTAATCTCTTCTAATTTATTCTTAAATTGAATAAATAAATCAATAGATTTTAGCTCTTCCTCATTAAATTTAATCTCTTTTTTATCTATTTCACTTTTCAAATTATTTATATGAAACAACATATGTGCAATATCGGAAGAGTAAGGACCTCTAAGATAGAACGTCCATTTATATGGTTGGAGAAACTCTATTTTATGATTATCATTATGCATTAATAGATACAATGTTTTTTGTATAACAATTCGAATTTCAAAAAAATTTTTGGAGCAATAATCTTCTAAATAATGTTTTCCCCATATTTTTTCTAAGGTTTTATGTAACTTTCTATCAATCATTCATTTCACAATTTTTTTTATACATTATTTCGATTTTTCTTTATTTAAACTAATAGCAGATTTTTTTTAAGTGTCAATACTTTTGTCGGTAGATTGTCAATCTCAAATTTATTTTTATTCTTTATATAAATAATCCTCTACTATAAAGATATAAACTGAAAAATTATAACCAATTAATTTTAATGGACTTTCTATTTGGAATAAATTTATATTCAAATTTAGGATATCCGAACGCTAATGTATAGCCTACGATATGATTCCTTGGAATTTTCACTATTTTGGCAACTGAGCGAAATTGGTTAATTAGTGCTGTCGCATATCCTAATGAGCATGTAGCAATACCGAGTGTTTCAGCAGCCAGCATAAAATGGGCTGCTGCGAGCGTGCAATTCTCAACTAAAGTCGCGGCATTTTTCGGAGAATGAATAATGATAATTTGCGTGTTCCAACGCCAAACTTCTTTTCCCGCTTCAATTTCGGAGATTTTTCTTTTAAAGCTTTCTACAAATTCACCCGCTTTCTTTAATGCATCTTCGGATAAAATTTTCTTTAATGATTCATATCCTTCGGGATCTTCATATTTTTTAACAAAATTCTTAATATTTTTAGTAATCTCTTCGGAAAAACGATTTAAAGTATCTTGATCTTGGACAATGGTATAATAGACGTTTTCTTCATTATGCCCTGTAGGAGAATATTGAACCAGTTTGAGAATCTTTTCTAATATTTCTTTTGAGACAATCTCTTTTTTAAAATTTCTTATTGATCTTCGTGAAATAGATAAATTATATAAT
>CAZVTX010000283.1:0-4870 GCA_964629395.1 uncultured archaeon | reverse complement strand
TCTCCTTCAACTAATAATTTTAAACTTAAGCTATCTTTATATGAAAGCCAAGTTCCTCTATCCACTAAAGTATAACCTTTATCGCTTTGGTCTGTTATTGTAAGTGTATCTCCCATTCCCGAACCGGTTTCTTTATACCAGGGATCTGAACTGGAATCCGGAGTGATATTAACTAAATTCCATATATACAATTCTTTAACATTTGTACCGGAATTATCTCCGCGGGAATAAAATTCAGCATTTCCTGATTCTCCCGCATTCTTTATAGCTTTGAAGGCTTCTGTTATGTTCTTTCCGCTCACACCAGCAGGATCGGTGCTTGGACCGACCAAAATAAAGTCATTATACATAACACATGCTCTATGCACTCCATATCCTTCATCTACAAATTCATCTTCTAAATCTCTGGCATGAACTAATAAAACATCGCAATCACCTCTTTTCCCCGTTTCTATTGCCTGTCCCGTGCCAACCGATAAAACTTCCACTCTAATATCATATTTTTCTTCAAATTTAGGCAATATATAGTCTAATAATCCCGAATCATAAGTTGATGTTGTAGTTGCCAATATAATTCTCTTTTCTGATTCTTTTACCTCAAGATAAGTCAAAATAATAAATACTGTTGCAACGGAAACTACCGCTATTAAAATTAATGCAATTATTTTTTTTCTTCCAAAGCTGATTTTAATTTCTTGTTCGGAGTTTTCTTTTATATCTTTAATATTATTATCTTCACTCATTTATCATATAAATTATTTTAATTATGATATTATAATAAAAAAGAGATTATTTTTAAGCGTTATGAATCACTATACATATCGGTGAATTTTTTACAAATTTTTATAGATGCTCTCCAATTCTTCTTAATATCGCCTCCTTATTTATAGGGCCAAATCCGATATTTCTTCTTTCAATTACAATATTCAAGTTTTCTATTAAACGAGTTGCAAAATATTTAAAATTGAATTGAAAATCTTTATTTATTCGGAAATATTCATCCAAGAAAATTTTGATTAAATCCAATTTATGAAAAGGAACTCCTAATTCAAAAATTCCGGGATTTGTATCGAGAAGCGCACAACAAATACCTGCTAAATCATCAAGAAAATTACCTTCATAACAATCTTCAAAATCTAAACCATAAATTTTACCTTTTTTAAAATTAATAATAAAATCTCTTAGTCTAATATCACCTTTATTAAGGACATAAAAGCCAGAAAAATCGTCATATAATTTTATTGATTCTTTATGAAATCTCGCAAGCCAATCAGCGAGCATTTTCATACTTAATTCTAATTTTTCACGTATTTTATTTTCCAGCTCACTTAATTTTTCGAGATTTTTTAATTTATTGTTAATATAATCACATAAATTCGTCCCTTCTACTTTTTCAAGGATAAGATAAGGTTTTTTATAATCAATTATTTTAGGGACAAAATGTCCTTGTTTCTTTAAATTTGATAAGATTTTATACTCAATATCAGCATTTTGAGTTTTAAAAATCTTTACAACGATGTCCTTTAGGTTTTTATCATTTTGGTCTTCCATATTAAATTTAATACAAAATACGATATTTTTTTTGCTTTCATATCGTTCTAACTCAAAATAAGGATTATCATCAAATATATACGGAAATGATTCGGCTAATTCCTTAATAATCTTTACATTAACAATTTTTTCGTTCATTTTTTAATAGCCAAAATATTTTCGGACAATGTATTTTACATTTTTGAAGAGATCTAAGTCTAAACCCAATTCATCTATATCTTTTAAAATATCCAAATAATGATGGTCAAATTCTTCGATGAGAGCATCCAGTTTACGTCTCAACACAATAAGTTCTTCTTTTACGATTAAAGCGAATATTATATCCTTAGTACGGTTCATTTTAAATATTATTTTGCGATCCCCATGATCAATTGTTCTAATTTCTTTTTCACCATGAACAATTTCCTTGAGCATAGATTTTAACCCAACAAGACCTCCCGATACTAAATCGGGATGGTTATTTTTTTCATCTTCTTTAAACGCATATTCGTATAGAAGTATCCCGGATTGATGCACTATATAAAGATGCAAAAGGAAGTCTTTCCAATCTTGCTCTTTTCTTGGTAATGTCTCTCTAATCGTTATAAGAACAATTAAACACCCGATGCATAACATAAAAATTGTCCCATGTAGGATATTATAAGCATAATTTTCATCTGAAATGAATATTTCTAGAATTTGAATTCTCAAAAGCCATCCAATTGTTAAACCTATTCCTAGAAGAGTATATGATAATGATAAGGCTTTTCCGTAAGTAACTTTAGTATAGATATCGCCTACTAAAAGAGGGATTATCATTATTGATGCCACATAGCCGGCAAATATTACGGCTAATGAATAGTCCAAAGCTTCAAATTCAAAAAGTCTAAAGTATATAGAAGCAGCAATAGTTAATATTATTATTGATAAAGCTGTAGTCCTACCTCCATAATCAAATCCAAGTCCCATTATTAGAGAAGAAATAATTACAAATAAAATGATGGAAAGAAAAATTACGGTAATTTCACCTGAAACGCTTGCTGATAAAACGCTCTCAGAACGTTCCAGATTGGTTGCTAAACCTGCGGTAATACTGAAAAGTGTGAAAAAGAAATAGTATTTTAAAGAATCTCTTGTAAAAACCTTCTTGGAAGGAAAGGCTGAAGGTTTAGGCGAAATTATATTTAATTTAGTGGCCTGTTTTTGAAGATAAAATATAGCTAAAATACAATATATTACTGGTAATATTATTAGATTAAAAAACATCAAACTAAAGATTAAAAAAATCATAAATACGGCATTAATACATGCCAGATAAGCCCAAACTCTTCCTCTTTCTAAAATTGTTGTCTGCAATAAAAATAATTTGAACAATAGCATAAAGCCAAATATTATAAGGGAAGTATTTATAATGAGAAATGCCTGCAAAATTAAATACTGAGAATTCTGTAATAATGTATATTCAATAATACTGATAATCAAGGTAATTATAATTAATAACTTCAAGATTTTAATCGGGCGCTCTATTCTATCCGAAATAATATATGAAATAATCATTCCCAATAAGAGACCAAATATAATTGAGGAATAGAGAATATAATTCCGAGAAAACGATGCAAAATAAAAATCTAACCAAAATTGTCCTAATAATAAAAAGGTAAAAGAATTTAAAATTAATGTTATTGCTATAAATGATCTCTTTAAAATTTCGACATCTTTAAAAAAGATCTTGAGCGAAATTGGAAGTTTGCGTTGGAATAAAAAGGCAATATCACCTAAACGATCTTCATAGCCATAATATTCATTATTTTCATTCAAAATGATTCCCTTAACTAATTTTAATTTAATTGATTAAACTAAATTCAATATTCGATAATCAAGAAGACGTTTTTATTTTTAATAATTCTTTATAATTTATCAATTTCTTCAAGTTTAAATTTAGAACATGTTCAGCATCATGTTTATTTTTTTTATTTATTATTAATGTTACAAATAAAGAGAAGAAGAGGTATAATTATATTGATGAATAAAAAATATACTTTAGGTGTTTTTTACGGGACGGATGAGCTATCCGAAACCCTTGCAAGCAAATTTGTAGGACATCTAATTAACGATGATGAATTCTGCAAAGCATGTGAGCTCTTAGAACAAAAGTTCAAATGCGACCATTGCAGAGAATATTTACCTAAATTTGCAAGTTCAATATATTTTTATGAAAAAGTTGGCGAAAATGTTCCCGATTTTATTGAAGAACCTGAAGAATATCTTCCTAAAAATTTACTTCCTGTTGATTTTCTAATGGTTGTTGGCATTCATCAAGATTTACTTTCGGGCTTGCCCGATTATCTAAAGGATAAAAATATAAAAGCAGTTATAGTTCCTCTTGAAGATCCAAAATGGGTTCCTCCTGGTTTGCAAGTTCAAGTATTAGAGCAATTTGAGAAATACGGAATACAGGCGGCATTTCCTAAACCTTTTTGTGCTTTAACTACAGAAGAAACGGAGTATATAAAAACAGGATTTAATATAACAAAAGAAAAAAATTGGATAAAAGAATTCATCGATTATTTTAAAATCGGAGAGCCTATCGTATCTTTTAAAATATCCAAAGATGGTAAGTCAATTGAAGATACATGTGTTTTAAGAAGTGCTCCGTGCGGCTCAACGTTTTATATAGTTCAGCAATTAAAAGGAAAATATTTTGATAACGGAGATGAAATGTCGTTAAATGAACGAATCAGCAAAGCTCATCATTCGTTCCCTTGTAGTGCATCAATGGATCAAGATTCAATTCTTAAAGATTCAATATTACATGTTGGCGGATATTTAGTTAGAAATGCTGTTAGGAGAGCTCTCGGCTTGGAAGAACATAAAAGTAATAAATTAAAATATGTAATAAAATAAAATTTTGGTTTTAATGAGCGAATCCGAATATCATGAAAATAATTCACCTGAAATCATTAATTATAAATTCCATCACATAGATATTTCAAAATGCAAAAAATGTAAAGAATTCTGGTGCGAAGATGCTTGTTTCAGAGGAATTTATAAAGTAATTAATAAAGAGAGCAAGCCTGAATGTATTGTTATCGAAGATTTAGAAGATAAGTGTATAAAATGCCATATTTGTACCACAAGCTGTAAATATGAAGCAATTATAATTGATTAAATAGTAAAAATCCTTTTCTCAAATTATTTAATATATTTTACCTAATTTTTTTAAAGATTCTAATGAAAGAAAATAAACAATTAATTTTTGAACTTACAGGTTTAAAAAAAGGATTCTTTCTGGAAAGAAGGAATAGATTTGTAGGATTAATTAAATACAAAAACAAAATCG
>CAZVTX010000282.1:0-4906 GCA_964629395.1 uncultured archaeon | reverse complement strand
GAGCTTATGAATCCCCGAAATCTTATGATCCCTTATTTATAAAAAGAGTATCACCTTGTGAATATAAGATTCAAAACGGAACTGAAGTATTTTGGCCATCTCAGGATTTATCATATGCAGAAATTAATGAAAATAAATATTTTAGAGCACAAGCAGATACGAATAATCTTTCTATTGAATTTAAATTTAACCTATTGCCTAATATTGACCCTAGTTTTTGGAATGTAACTATGATTGACTGGGTGATGCTCTATCCAAATCCGATTGTTCCCGTTATGTATTTAAGATTGGCCCAAAATGTATCAATAACTCATCCAAATAATCTGTCAATTGCTATGTTTGAAATATATAAGGGTCCTAAAAATTATTCATTTTTGAGTGATGAACAAAATGCGAAATTATGGATACCAATAAGTGGAGAAAGAGATTTAGCAAATTCTAATGAGATTCAAATTTACGAACCATTATATTCAAATATGACTTGGATTATACTTCAATTTGCTAATACAAGTGATCATAATTCAATAAAACTTCGTTTAAGGTATGTTGGCAATGATACACAAAATTTTGAGCATTTTAATGTTTCCGTTGATGAAATAGGGTTTGATATATATATACAAAATGCTATATCCTCCGATATAACATCTAAAATAGGATTTGGATTAAATAGTAAATCTTTAACTCCAAGTGATATTAATCTTACATTAAATATTGACGGAAAACACTATTCAATTCAAAATAAGACCCCAAGAGAAGGTTTTTGGAAAGGGAATATAAGCAACGGAATTCCTTATCAAGGAAATTATGTTCTTAATATTACATCTCTTTGGTATGGTATTAAATTTGATCTTATCGGCAACTATACTTTATATCATTCACATTCATTCAGTTGGAATTATAGGGTTAAAGGCGCCGATAATAATATCTTTTGGAATGTTTCTACTCATCTTGAAAATGAAGATTTTGGTTCAAATTTAGGTGAAGTGATTAAATATAGTAAAGGATTCCAGATATATGTGCCGGTGTCATGGAAAATGATGAAAGTATTTAACTGCACAGGATTGCCTCCTGATCATGGGATAAGCAGTGGGTCGTGGTCATGGGATATAAAGATTTCAAATCCCTTCAAGATAATATCTATTTATAACATTTCCGATGGTTTTTGGAAAGTTTTAATGAACTCATCCAAAATAAATATGAATGTATCTTATAGCTATACCAGTGAAGTTAAAATCGATAAAATAATGAATATTCAAGCGATAATACCGGGATATATAGGAGGTAAAATGAAATTTGAAGTATATGATGAAAATAAAATTCAGATTTATTCGGATGATAAGAGGTTAAATGAAACTATTAATGAAAATAATGCTACGTTCACATGGGACATATTTGAAACCACAAAAGTAGCCGGGAATTATACGCTTAAAATATCTTGGATTATGTTAACAAAAAATAGTGCCTACGTCGCTTTAGAAACACAGCAAATATCGGTTTTAAAATATGGTACAAAACTTGAATTACTTGATACGGATTCTTTTCAAAATGAAACAATATACGGACAGAAAATTACAATTCGCGGAAAATTAATTGATTCTGATTCCGGAGATGGAATTGAAGGTGAAGAGGTTATTGTTCAGATTAAAAGTGAGGAAGATATAATTGATGAGATTAGCGATAGGACCAACAAAGATGGAATTATTCAGGTTGAATATACTATTCCCGATAATACTGAATGGATTGAGATAAAATTAAAATATGATGGAGAAGGACAATATTATGAATCGGCTGAAAGTGCCCAAGCAATAAAAATTACCACAGTCTCTCAAGGACAATATATTTTAAACAGAATTATCGAATACTTACCATATATTATTATAGTATTAGCAGCAATAACAGCCGTTACACTTATACAAAAACATAGAATTAAAAAACGTAGAGCTTTCTGGGCAAGTGAAGCGATGATTTTAGATGATTTACTTAAAATAAATTATTTGATGATTATTCATAAGAATGTCGGAGTTGCAATCTATTCTCAGCAAATTGGAATGACAGAATTAGACTCTGATCTAATTGGCGGCTTTATTCATGCAACCGCTCAATTTAGAAAAGAAATTAAAAAAGATATTAAAGAATCTAAAGAAGGTAAAATATTTCAATTAGATTATCAGGATTTCATCATCCTTATAACTGATGCAAACTTTATAAGGGTTGCCCTAATTTTAGAAGGAACCCCTTCAGAACAACTAAAAGAAAGCCTATGGGCTTTTACAAATGAATTCGAGAAAGAATTTTGGCCTTACCTTGAGAATTTTTCGGGAGATATCCAACCATTTAGAGCTGCAGAAGATATGATAAAAATTTATTTCAATACGGACTTAATGTATCCTCTTCAATTAGCAAGACATTGGGAGGTTTTAAAACTTGATCCTCTTGAAAGAGCGTTATGTGAAGTTGCGAAAGAAATGCAAAAAGAGCGAAAGTTCTTCTTTGTTTCAAGTCTATTAAGTTATGGTCTTGCAGGTAGGAAAGAGTCTCGAGATCACATCATAAGTGCAATTTTAGAACTTAAACGTAAAGGCATTATTGTTCCGATTGAATTTACGGAAGAAAATTAATAAATTATTCATTTTTTTATTTTTATTATTAGTTTAGGTTTAAATATGAGTAATAAAGTTAAATCTAAAAAAAAATCTTTAAACACATTATTCAAACTTCTTAAAAATTTTCTTGAGAAAAAAGATTTTACGATTACACTTGAAAGTAGGGAAGATAGATTTGTTTATCATTATTATTCGGAAATTTTAAGATATTGGAATAAACTTAATTTTATCGTTACGAGAATATATATTAAGAATAAAAAAAGACCTCCTGAAAGAAATATTGAACTTGCAAAAGCCTTATATACAGTTTATTGTCTTTTATGGGAAAAAAGGAATTTTAAAGCAATATTAGAAGACGTAGGTTATAAATATAAGAAAGTATTGAAGGCTCTTGGAGATTTCTCATTAGAAAATTATTTAGAAAACAAATCGCAATTAGAAAAATTAAGTATCTGTGAAGCTATGCCTACTTTTTTTATAAAAAAGCTTACAGATTGGATGTCGTTTGATTTCTTAAAAGAAAATATAGTTTATATGAATAATTACAATATAAATGATGATAATTATTTTTATATATTTTCAAAGTTAACTGCTGAACAAATTATTTCAAAAATTTTTGAAGAAAATAAAAATATCCAAAAGAAATTAAAAAATAATAAACTCTCTATTGAAAAAGATCCCGAATTACCTTTAATATACCGGGTTCCAACTAAGCATAAAAGTATATTTGTAAATTCAAGATTACATTTCACTAAAAGGATAATTTTATTAGACAAAGGTTCAGCTACAGTTGCTAGCATTTTAGAGCCTAAACCTAATGATATTATATGCGATATGTGTGCTGCACCTGGCAATAAAACCATTTTAATATCACATTTAACAAATGATAAAGCCGATATTATAGCGGGAGAATTCTCAAGAAATCGTATTCCCAGAACTATAAATTTATATAAAGCGATGGAAACTAAACGAATACAACTTTTAAATTGTGATAGTATATTGCTTCCGGTACGCGGAGAGATTAAATTTGATAAAATCTTGTTAGATGCACCTTGCACGGGGAGCGGTACATTTGCGACTAATCCTGAATTAAAATGGAGGCAAAATAGAGGTTTTTTAAAACAGAATATAAAAATTCAAGAAAAATTATTAGAGAGTGCAATAAAAATGTTGAAAATGGGAGGAACACTCGTTTATTCAACATGTAGTTTATATGCAGAGGAAGGAGAAATGCAAATATTGAAATTTTTAGATTATTTAGAACCGCTTCAATTACCCGAATGGTTCGGGAAAAGTTATAAAATAGATGATAAAGAAATAGCGGGAACGGGAAGGTTATTTCCGGCAATACATAAAACAAAAGGATTTTTCGTAGGAAAATTCAAAAAAAAAGAAGAATCATCATAGACATCGTTCAATATTGAATATTAATACTACATAAGATTTTTGAAATTTACTTAATATTATGTAGATTTTGATCCCGGAAATAAATATTAAGAAATTACTAATCCTTATAAACGTGGTTTTGATTTAATTTCAAATAAAACAATTAAGAACTTCAGTCTAAAATAAAGATTAACAATTCCAAAAAATATATTACTATGATAAAATATAATTAGTTTAATGAATGAAATAATATTTCTTATTGAAGAATCATTGGAAGGTGGCTATGAAGCCAGAGCTTTGGGAGCATCTATTCACACTGAAGCTGATAATATGTCTGAATTAAAAAAAAAGATCCGAGATGCCGTAAAATGCCATTTCAATGAAAATGAAATACCTCGAATTATCAGATTACATTTTGTAAAAGAAGAGGTTATAACAATATGAAAATCCCCCGTAATGTCAGCGGGGAGAAATTATCCAAATTATTAAAGAAATTTGGTTTTAGAATTACAAGGCAAACTGGAAGTCATATGAGATTGACCTCTAATATAAATGGTATATTTCATATAACCATCCCCAAACATAAAAATCTAAAAATCGGAACATTAAATAATATTTTATCGGATATAGCAGATTATCTTAATATTAATAAAAACGAATTAATATTAGAATTGTTTGGATAATAAATTTTTAAATCTGTTTTAATCTCTAAATTATAACATTTAATTCCTCTTGTAATTGAGACGAAATAAAATTCTATTTTTTAAAAAAACTTCTAAAATTTCAAAGATTTGTTAATGAATTAATTTTATTTAACAAATTTGAACTTACTATTCAAGAAAAAAAATTATTTTTAACAGTTTTAGGCTAATTTTACAAAAGAAGGATCATTTATAAGATCTATCCACGATAGCTAA
>CAZVTX010000281.1:0-4924 GCA_964629395.1 uncultured archaeon | reverse complement strand
TTCTAAGAAAGAATTGATTAATTTTGAAAATGTTATTTCTAAATCATGAAAAATCTAAAAAATAATTTTTATTTTAATGATTTCTAACAAAAATTTAAATTTTTATTTGGAATATTAAAGTTTAATTTTAAAACATTTTTATTATTACCTTATCATGGAAAAGAAATCCCAAAATATCATATGGGAAGATAATAACATCTCAAAAGCTCTATTAATTAAATGCCTCATTCTATCCTTGCCCGGCGATTTTGCTTTATTCTCAGGTATAATACTTCTAAACTTAGGTCTAATAATTAGTGCATTGCTGTTTTTATTATGTCCAATTCTTTATATTGCAGTACCAAGAAGTATTTTTATAATATCTTTTACAGATGATTTTCTTTATATCAAACACAGATATTTAGGAGTTATGAAAACGTATCCTATGAAAGATATTAAAAAAATTGAGGTTATTTTTCTAAAACATGGTTATTTTTATAAGAGTAAAGCGCAAACTTATTTTTATTCTTTAAAATTTAAATTTACTATTTTTTTAAAAGGTAAAAAGAAGAGTCATATTTTTAAAAAATGGTTTAGTGCAAGAAAAAAAACAGGTTTTGGAAGAACAGATCCCGAAACTAAGAAGTCCCTTGAGAATCAGCGTCTTGAATATGAAAATCAGCTTTTTAATCTCGAGAATATATTAAATTTAGAAATAGAAATTCAAAAAACAGAAAATTTAGATAAACCACCTAATATTTGTTGCTCTATATGTGCAATTATTTTATTAATTTTACTAATGTTTGGAATTATTTTGAAATTTCTTAGCATTTTTAGATAATGTTTTAATCATCAAGATTTTCTTCCCTCATAATCAAGATATCTTTTCCTTTCAAATTTCTTCCACAATATTTTGCAAGTCTATTAAAAAATTCTATGGGCTCGATTGCTTCTTCGGGCGTGAGAATTCCTTTTTTGGTAATCTTTCCATCTATCATCATTAAAACGGCAATAGCAAGAGGAACTCCCGTTATTCCTGCCATATATCCGTATGGAAGGTTATAAATTCCAACTCCAATTTTTTTCTTTTTACCCTCTTTTATACCTGTTGCAATAGCACATATGGTTGGAGGCCCATTGCTATATTCTCTTATTAATTTCCAAATAAAAATTACAGAAATTAAAATTAAACGATTAAATTTCTTGTTTAATTGGATTATTGCTTCTTTTATCGAAAGCTCCTTATTCTCCACTTTTTCAGCATATTTCCTTGTAAGGTCTGTTGGCTTTTTCCCGATAAACATAAGGTTACATATATTCCTTGCTTTAAGCGTTCGATTTAAAGTAATCGGCTCAGGATGACCTATATAACAAGCATACATCTTTCTATAACCTGGAAAATCAATTGGTTCCGCCTCGGTAAGAGCCTCAATTTCTATCAATTTTTCTTCTTTAATAATTGGAATCTTCCCGATACTTTCATGGAGTAAATGTTCAATCGCAGCATTAGCTTTTGACTGTTTCCTTTTGACCTTTTTCATCAATTTTCTCTTTTTAATATAATATTTTGGCTTTTTCCCTGATTTTTCGGTAAGTGAAAGCCCCCACGCGGTTATTAAATTATCTATTTCATCCAATTCATTACAGGCTAAAACAGCTAATAGATTGGAGATGCCGGGACTTGCGCCAATTCCGACTATAGCGGTAATTCCCGCTTTTTTTGCTTTATCAGCCATTTCTAAGACTTCAATTATAGGCTTCCAATCATCGCATATATCAAAGTAAGGCTTTTTCGCTTCTATTGCTGATTCAATAATCAATTTACCAAATCGAAAATAGGGACCAATAGTATTAATAATAATATCATGATCTTGCATTAATTTTATTAATTTTTCACGTTCTAAAACATCAATTTGAATAGCTTTTAATTTTCTTGAATTTAATAAATTGACAAAAGCTTGGGCTAATTCAAAATCTTTATCGGCTATAGTTATTGATGTAATTGCAGGAGCCTCTAATAGAATGGCTACGGCCATTCGTCCCATATCTCCGCATCCTCCAAGAGCTAAAATTTTCAAATCTTTAATAGATTTTCACCTTAATTATCAAGTTTTTTTGTTATATAATACGATGTTGATTTATTTAGTAATTTTTAAATTTATTTCAGTGTTTATTTTACTTGATATGAAGAATATATAAAAAAGTGTGAATCATAAAAATTAGATTATTACTAAATTTAAAATGTCTCATAAAATTGTTTATCCTTTTACTGCGATAATAGGGCAAGATTTAATGAAATTAGCACTGATATTAAATGCAATAAATCCGGGTATAGGCGGTGTTTTAATAAGGGGAATGAAAGGGACTGCCAAATCCACAGCAGTCAGGGCCTTGGCTGATATATTACCTGAAATTGAATATATAAAATCGTGTCCATTTAATTGTAATCCTCATGAAGAAAAAGAGATGTGTAATTCTTGCCGGGAAAAATATAAGAATATCTCTGTTGATGATAAAGATATAGGCAAAAAGAAAATGAAAATTATAACGCTTCCGATAAATGCTACTGAAGATCGAGTCGTAGGAACAATAGATATTAAGCGTGCTCTAAAAGAAGGATTAAAGGCATTAGAGCCCGGTTTATTGGCTGAGGCTAATAGAAATATTTTATATATTGATGAGGTAAATCTTTTAGCGGATAATGTTGCAGATATTCTCTTGGATTCTGCAGCAATGGGTATAAATATAATTGAACGTGAGGGAATAAGCTTTTATCATCCTTCAAGGTTTATTTTAGTTGGCACTATGAATCCGGAAGAGGGAAATTTAAGACCTCAGTTATTAGATCGATTCGGACTTAGCGTTGATGTTGAGAGAATTGAAGATATTGAAAAGCGTATTGAGATTATGAAAAATGTTGAGAGATTTCAGCAAAATCCTTATCTTTTTTTAAAAGAATATGAAGAAAAACAAAAAGAATTGAGAGAGAGGATAATTAATGCTAAAAATATTTTAAATAAAGTAATAATTTCAGAAAGTCTATTAAAGAAAATAGCCGAGATTTGCGTTGCATTTAAAACGGATGGACATCGTGCAGATATAACAATATTGCGAACGGCAAAGACTTTAGCAGCATTTAATGGACGTGTAGAGGTAAATGAGGAAGATATAAAAACTGCAGCTAAGTTGGCATTAAGTCATAGATTAAGAAGATTACCTTTTGAGGACCATAATTTGGATGAAAATAAGCTTGAAGATATATTTCAAGAAGATACTCCTCAAAATGAACTCACTGAAGATTTTGAAGAAGATTTACAAAAAGATACTAAAATTTTAAGCGAACAAGAAGAAATCTTTAATATAGATCCTTCAATTAAGGCAGATGATTTAATAAAAAATAAAAAACGGAAAGAATTATTGAATTCCCCTGGAAAAAGGATAATTCATCCTACTACGGATTCCAGAGGTAAATATATCGGGGGTCAAAAGCCCCGTAATTTAAATATTCCCTGTTATTATGATGTTGCTATTAATGAAACGATAAATTCTGCGGTCTTAGATAAAGAGAATCAAGAATTAATAAAAAATGGGAAATCAATTTTAATTAAAGAGAACCATATTCATTTAAAAAAGAGAAAAGGTAAATCAAGTTATTTATTTATTTTTTGTGTTGACGCCTCTGGCTCGATGGGCGTAAATGAGCGTATGAAGGCGGTAAAAGGTGCAATTTTTTCAATTCTACAAAGTAATTATATTTATCGTGATAAAGTTGCTTTAGTTATTTTCAGGAAAGAAAAAGCGGAAGTAATATTACCTCCTACTCGAAGTCCGGATTTAGCTTATAAATTATTAAAAGAAATCCCCACCGGTGGTGCAACGCCTTTAGCAGCAGGCTTAATGAAAGCAGTAGATTTGGCACTTGAAGAAAATCGTAAAAAAACGGGATATATCCCCTTAATTGTGCTTTTAACAGACGCAAGAGGTAATGTGTATTATAAGGATGCAATTGAAGATGTTATTAAAATCGGGGAATATATAGCAAAAAACGAGATTGATATGATAATTATTGATACCGAAGACTCTGAAATAAATTTAGGTATTAATAAACGATTATCTGAAGTATCTAATGCTATATATTATCATATAGACAATTTAAAGGACAATAGCATAAGCGATGTTTTATCTTTGGAGGGAATTTTAGAAAAGATTTAAAAATATAAAGAAAATATAAAAGAAAAAGGATAAAAATGGCATTACCAAAAATTACTCTTATTACTGCCAGTGTATTTGCGAAATGGTTAACGGAAGCCGTCTCTGAAATATATCAAGAGATGGGCAAGATTTTTGAATTTAAAATTTATTTTCTTAACGATGTTGATTCTGGTAATGTTTCCAAGGAAGAATTTGTTAATGAGATATATAATTCAAATATAATGCTTATAGACATTCGAGGTAATTGTCCTACCGTTGAAATTTTAGTAGAAGCATACTCAAAGATGGAAAAAGAAAATCCGGAATTATTTGAATCAAAAACAATAATTACGTTAGTCGGCGGGAATAATGAGCTTCTCAGATTAACTAAAATGGGTTCTTTTATGGCCCGCAAAATACCTTCTTCTCAACAGCGTGATTATAGAACAGATGAGATTCCCGATCTTACTAAAGCTGTAAAATTTGGTCAAAAAATGATATCTTTTATAAAAGCCTTGGGGAGAATATTTCCAACAAAAGTACTGAGACATGCAAGATATTGGACACTAATGATTGATTATTGGGTCTATGGATTAGCGGGGATTTATGAAAATCATAAAAACATGATTCTTTTCTTATTAAAACATTATTTGGGATATAAGAATTTAAAGGTTCAGAAACCTATAAAAATTCCCTCAATGGGAATTTATGATGTTAAATTAAATCAATATTTTAGCAATTTAGATGATTATTT
>CAZVTX010000280.1:911-4945 GCA_964629395.1 uncultured archaeon | reverse complement strand
GCAATTGCAGAAGCTTTAGGTGGAGTTAAAAATATAAAAAGAACAAAGAATTTTATAATTTATTATTCCCAAAAAGAAAATGCATATGTAATACCGCTTAGGGGTCATATTTTAGAATATAAAAATTCTGAAGCGTATAAAAATTGGACGCAAACTAATCCACGAGATATTATTACAGATTCTAATGCTATTAATAAAGTACCAAAAAAATATGCAGGAATTTATATTAATGCACTAAAAGAATTTGCGAAAAAATGCGATATTTGTATTATTGGTACGGATGCAGATGTGGAAGGTTGCAATATCGGATTATTTGACGCCTTTCCATTTGTTAAAAATGAAAATAAAAGTATAAAAGTAAAACAAATTTGGTTAAATTCTTTAGAAAAAACGGAAATCCTTGAAAAATTTAATAATCTAATTGAACCAAAATGGACCTGGGGCGAGGCTGGGGAAGTTAGAGCTAAGATTGATGCAATTATCGGTTTTTCGGCTACGAGAGAAATTACAAATACATTTAAACCAATTTTGGAAAAATTAAATTATAGATTGATTTCCATCGGACGAGTGCAAACTTCCTTGCTTTATTTAATGTATCTTAGAGAAAAAGCGATTGAAAAGTTTATCCCTGAAAATTATTGGAATTTAGCGGCGCTTTTAAAAATAAAGGATCAGAAAGTTAAGGCAAATCATAAATCAAATCCGTTTAAAAAACAGCAAGAATCTCAGGTAAAAGAGATTTTTAACAATATAAAAGATGAGAAAGTTGCATTAACGGAAAAAATTTCAAAAAAAGATAAGAGAATAAATCCACCAACACCGCTAAATACTTCAAAAGCATTGATTTTATTAACCAAGCAATTAAAAATAAGCGCGGATTCAGCCCTGAATACACTAAATGAGCTATATCTTAACCAAATAATTTCATATCCACGAACAGACAGCGATGTATATAGGAAAGATTTCGATCATAAAAAGTATATATCTAATTTTTTGAATCATTCTGAGTTTGGAGAATATGCTAAAAGTTTAATTTTACGAAAGAAATTAATTCCAACAAAAGGTAAAGTTGATGCGGGAGATCATCCTCCTATAACACCGATTAAAGGTTTAGAACTCTCAAGTAATTTATTCGAGAATAATTTACAGAGAAAAGTATATGAAATTATTGCCCGACATTATCTTGCGTTATTTGAAGATCCCGCTGTTGAAACAATAATGGAAATAGAGTTTAAAATTAAAAATGAGCCATTTATTTCAAAATTAAAAAAACTAAAACATCAAGGATTCTTAAAAATTGTTCCCTTTCTTAAAAAAAAGTATGATATCGAATTATTTGAGAAAATCGAAAAAGAAATTCCAATATTAAAAATAGATTTAATTAAAATGCAAACAAAACCCCCGCCAAGATACACGGATACTACACTCTTAAAACTCATGGAATTAAATGGTATAGGAACGAAATCTACTAGACCTGAGATTATAAAGATCCTTATTAAAAGAAAGTTAATTTTTCGAAAGAAAAATTCATATTATATATCCGATTTAGGTAATTTCTTAATTTCTGAATTGATAAAGGTTTGGCTACCTTTCTTAAAACCAACCTTCACAAAATTCGTTGAGGAACAATTAGAAAAAGTAAAAAATGAAATTATTGACGGAAAAACCGCTACAAATATAATAAAAAATATGTTTTTAGAACTATTTGATTTATATCTTAAAAATAAAGAGATTTTGATTAATGAAATAAAAAAATTCGCTGAAAATGTTAATATAAAGAAATTTGAGAAAAGAGATAAGAAAAAAATTGATACAAAACAAATATGCCCTTTTTGCAACCAAGGGAGGTTATTAATTATTTATAATTCAAATAATAAAAGAGAACTCCGGTGTAATAATGTAAAATGTGCTAAAAACATAGCCATTCCTAATAGAGGTTTCATTGAAATACTTAAAAATAAATGTAGGGCATGCGGATTTAACATTTGTAAAATATCTACCCGAAAAAAGGGCAAAAATATTGAATATTTTATCTGCCCCTATTGTTGGGCAATAGGCTCCGAGAAAAATCCAAAAGGTACATTTTGTTCCAATTGTAATCAATATAAAATAGAAAATCAAAAATGCGTTAAAAAATAAAAACTTTTTAAAAAATAAGACAATATTATTAAAAAAATCATAAAAATAAGGATTGTATAGCATGAATAAATACGGTTTTCTTTCAAGTTTACTGACGTTAATGCTGTTATTATTACAATTTATTCCGCTTGGGATTTATTTTAAGCCGGGCGGAAAAATTGATTCTTGGATTGCACTAATATTAGGTTTAAAAGAAAATCCATTATTTAATTTTAGAGAATCAATACCGATAAGTTTAATCCATTATAAAAATTATAAGGTCTTCCTGTGGGGTATCATTACTCCCGAAAAAATAAATTTCTGGTATCAAATACACGGGTTAACTTTTTTGATCTTTTTTCTTTTAGGAGCCATTGACGGATTCATTACACTTATAGGATCCGTAAAAGAGAACGAAATGGGAAAAAAGATCATGAATTTTAATTTCTATATCATTCTTACAATTTTACTATACTTATTAATGGGAATCCCAATTTATAGTAAATCTATTTTAGGAACCCAATTCAACTTTTTAGACATCTTCTTTTTTCTTAATTTTGGCTTTTATATATTATTAATCGATATGATATTAGCAATAATCGCAAAATATAAACATCCTATTAAATAGAGGAGATAATATGGCAAGAAAATCAGGAATCTTTGCAGGAATAATTGCTTTGATACTGGCTTTTATAGAAATCATCCCCCTTTATCCGCCCAATAACATTTTCTTAAATTGCAGAATATTTTCATATGAAAATGTAAATTATTATTATTGGGGATATATCGAAAAGAATAGTAGCTTCACATCAATAACGCTTCCTTCACCTGAAAATCTCGTTGCTCTCTCTGTGTGGATGATTATTCTCATCGTAGGAATATTATCTATCATGGGTTCCACTACAAAAGCAAATTTAATAAATTCTTCAAAAATATATAAAATAAACATTGTATTTCTTACATTCCTCTTATTTATATTCGGTTATATCGTAGTTATTTTGGTTATCCCTGATTATATTAATATTTTTTATACCTTAGGTGAAGGATATTATTTAACGATTCTTTCTCTTATTTTAAATATAATTGCATTGAAGAAAATCCCGAAAAAAGGAGAAGAATAAAAAATTTTTTTTTTTACATCCGCTTTTTATGAATTTACTTTAAAGAAAACCTATAACGAGAGCAAGCTGCACGGCTCAGCCCTACATAATTATCGGAAATTTTATAATACATCTCTCCGTTCATAAATTTTTTCTCTACATAATTGCTTTTAAGATTTTGATTGAGCATGTGCATCATCGTGCCAAGCGTGACGCGCCCCATATATTTCTGCTGCTTCCTTGCAATCCGAATGAGCTCAGTTTCTGAATGCCATTGGCCATCCAGCAAAACCATCAAAAGCTCGCTTTTAACGGGAGCCTTAATATCCTTTATCTTATAAAATAAATCCTTAAAATCCGGTTGGTAATATTGCTTTAAAAGTGAAGCCCTATCATCTCTAAAATTATTAAAATGTTCCATCCTAAGATCACTTCTTTTAATTTTATAATCTTTCTATAATAAGGTTTAAAAAGATATTATTTAGAAATGTGTAATACGAAGATAATATTGGATACTCGTAAAGCATTGTGGTACATCTTAATACCTAAATAGGAAAAGAATGTATTACAGATGCCTAGGAAAGAAAAAGAACTAACAAAAAATATTAATGTGCGTATAAGCGATCTGCAATGGGATCGGTGGGTGCAGTGCGGTAAGGAAGGCTGGCTTAGCTCGATTTCCTCACTGATTCGATTTGCGATTGATGAATTGATTGAGGATAATTCAGCTGTTAGAAGTTTACCAAGAGTTCAACCAACGATTGAAGTGCATTTCGAAGAGATTGAGAAGAAATATAATGAGCTCCTTTCTCAGAA
>CAZVTX010000280.1:0-901 GCA_964629395.1 uncultured archaeon | reverse complement strand
AATAGAGAACTTCTCGAAAAACTCGCAGAAAACAACGTACATCCACAAGATGTACATCTCCAAATATGGAAAAAAGAAGTATTTTTAAATTTAATTAGGGAACAACCGAAAAATGAAGAAGAATTGAAAGATTTAATTCCAAATATGACGGAAATTGAAATTATATCAATATTAAACGAATTAATTGAGACTTCACTTATAATTGTTGAAGAAGATAAATATAGATATCAAGAAGTGATTTAAACCTTGAGAGAAACCGATACAAGATATCGAAATTGTCAAGATCATTTCATAGGGGAAAAACCCTTAGATCTTTCAGAAAAAAATCGATTCTTTGTAAATGGATATCTATTTGAAGTGAAAAGAAAAAGCGATGCTGCTTATAGAAATCATAAATCTATATTAAAAAGTTTTTTCAGCTATTTAGATAAGCCAGCAAATTAAGTGAAGAAAATGGATGTTATTAATTACTTCAATGATGTATTAGATCAAAAAGATATTAAGGAGGAAACAAAAAAAGAAATAGATCATATCTTAAAAGCTTCTTCTCTTATGTTGAATTAATTACCCTTAATGAAAATGAGAATTTCACTAACCCTGTTCCAGATAGAGGCGTTTATAAGTTTAAAAAAAATCTAATGACATTCGAATGAAATCTGAAGAAATTCAGAAATTATTAACAGTAGATCAAATCGATAAAATTCCTGACTATTGTCGCAAAAATCTTTCCAAAAAAGTTTTCATATTTTTTGGCTTAGCTATAGCAACAGAGGCAAGGGTGAGTGAAATAAGAACTATAGAATTAAAAAATATCAACATAAATGAGAGATATTTTGAAACGGGATTCATAAAAAATACTCGCAAGAGTACTCTTAGATCAAGAGAGAGTCTCTTATTTTTT
>CAZVTX010000279.1:0-4981 GCA_964629395.1 uncultured archaeon | reverse complement strand
CTTTAAAAAACGTTAACCTAATATTCCACTTATTTTATTAAATCGCTTTTTATCAAAAAAAGATTAAGAAAAAATATTTTTAAAAATTATATAAATTACTTAACTTCGATTTTCTTTTTCTCTTTTTCTTCGATTTCTTTCTTTGGTAAGTCTAAGGTTAGCACTCCTTTGTCAAGCTTGGCTTCTATCTTATCTTCATCGATATTCTCGGGGAGCTTGAAGCATCTGTAATAACTGGAACTGTGATATTCTTTTCTGACATATCCCTCGTCCTTCTCTTCATGTTCTTCTTTTCGCTCACCTTTTATTTCAAGTGTACCATCATGGATTGTAATTTCAATGTCTCCTTTATCTAATCCGGGTAATTCCGCTCTGATATGATAGGCTTTATCATCCTCGGTGATATTGGCGAGCGGAGTTCTGAAGAATTCATCTTCATCAAAGATGCTCATAGAGAACGGTTCAAAGTCAAATAATCTCATTGGTCTCCAGAACATCTCATCGAACCAGCGGGTCATTTCATTGAAAAATCTATCCATAGCACTGAATAAAGACATAGCTCTTCTTGGTCGTCTAACTTCAATCTCTCCTTTTTGTTCTTCTTTAGTTTCTTCAGTTTTTTCTGGCTCGGCTTTTTCTACTTCTTGAGAAACTTCTTCTTTCTTAATATCTACCTTTTTTTCCTTTACTTCCGTCATGTTACATCACCTCCTTTAACAATATTTATCTATTGTTATAGGAGTGATTATTTTCTTTACAACCAGGGATTGTCAATCACCACTTAACAATCCTGATCAATTATTGATAAATTACCTATTTAAAGGTGTCGATTATCGGCTATAATCCCATTATCTTCCCATTCAAAATTATAATTGATTTATCCAATGACCTGATGTTTTTGGTTAATTTACTGAGAGAATTATTTTTTTATATCATTTTAAAATTATTTTGTTTTTTGGAAAAAAGCTTTCTTTTTTACTTTAACTAAATTTAATGCAGCTCTGAAATAGAAGAATTTATTGAGGATTATTAAGGTAAATCTCTTTTGCACGTTCTACTTGAGGTTGGTAAAAAGAGAAATAAAGATAGAACGTAAGAATAGTGCCTACAATGAAAAAAGGAGCTGATAACATCCACCAATAAACATATGCTTCTATAAGACATAAGACGCCGATAAGGAATCCAAATATTATAATTACTCCTCCTCCAGCACATAAAACTACTAAACTTAGGAGTAAAATGCTATGTAGTTCATTCCTTTTTTTTGCTTGAGGGATGAATTCAAAAAATATTAAAAATTCATCTCCAATGCTTAAAAATGAAAGATCTCTTATCAAAATTACAATATATTTAGGAAGATAATTTGATTGAAAGTGCCCGTATCTTCGTAAATAAATTATATAAAGAACATACAAAAGCATTGCGTAAAGGATAGGTAGAATTAACAGAAATTTTGAAGCCACTTTATGAATGAGCGGAGGAAATTTTTTCTTGGTGTTATTTTTATTTTGTTCCATGATCTAATTTAGGCTAAAGGAATTTAAAAGATTTTATCATTTATCTTTTATTTTTTCTCATTGATATTAAAACGTATAATTATAGGTGAGATCTGATTCCGGCATAAAGCTATGAAGATTTTCTACTAAATATCTCGCATATATATCCGGATCTTTTACAAAAGAATAAATGAAGACTATTTATAGGTTGAAAGATTCGCTAATATCTTAGAGATTTTTTTATTATTACAAGGACTTGGCGATATAATAATACACTGTCCTTTTTTACATAGCGTTAATCTATGAAAACCTTATTAGGATCTCCTAAAATAAAGATATAAGTGAATAAAGCCATCAATAAATTGAATAAGACCAATAGTCCGATAATATAAAAAGCAAGAACAGCATAAATTTGCTTTATTTTAAATCTATCATGAGGCTGAAAGAATATTAAATAAATAAATCCAATAAAAAGTAATTGCGCAGGTTGGGCTCCTTGCCATATTGCTTGATAAAACATCCAGAGATATTCATTATTAAACAGTACAATTCCCTTATTATATTCGATATATGACCAATTTTGGTACATTTCAAGAAAATAAGAAGGAAAAATAAAGTAAGGTATAACCATTAGAAAAAACGGTATAAAATAATAGATTAAATCTTTTACTCTAATTTTTCTGGCAATTATTAAAATTAAGGGAAAAAGAACAAGGATTACCTTATATGTCGAAATTGCAAAAAGAATTCCCGAAATAATTTTATTTCCTTTTTTTAGCTGGATATAGGATTCAAATATTAAAAGATATATCAGCCAGTTGGTATTATTGAAATATATATCGAAAAAAAAGCCGACAATTTGAAGTAAAAGAGCATATCCCAATATTCTATCATCATTAAAAAATTCCGGTATTTTTTTTGTAATATATAATATTGAAATTAAGCGTAAAAAATCCCATATATATAAACAAATCTCATAAGGAATCATCGAAAAAGGATAAAAAATAAAATACCAAAAATATAAATATAAAGGCTTTGCATCAAATTCGGCACTATATTGTTTATAATAATTAAAAATATTTTCCTTATGGAAATAATAAAGCAATTTAAGATCAATATCTCGCCCGTATGTTGATGGAGTAAAGTAGAAGACTATTCTCAAGATTGTCAAAGCTATATAAACTCCGATAACAACAATCATGAAAAATTTTAACTTTTTGAAAGTTTTCAATCTATTTTCCGTCCTCTTATGGATACAATTAAAATATTTTGAAATCCTATAAAATTTATAAAAAATTGATTTATTAATTTTTTAGCTAATTTTAACAATAATTTTTTGCTTTTATAAAAAAGAGGGAATTTAATATGAAAAGGTATGTTAGCGTTGATTTTCTTAGAGGTTTGGCAATTTGGATGATGCTTATCCTTCACACACTAATGCGATGGTATGATAGAGGTTGGATTGAGCGCGGGGAAATGGAAGGAGTTCCCGTAATATTCTTGGTAATTTTTATTATTGTTATCTTTTTTGGTGGCTCTGCGGGTTTTTTCTTAATGGTAAGCGCTATTGGAAACATGATTGCGATGTATAGAGGGCTCGAAAGAGGTAATTCCGTGAAAACAGTTGCTTATTCGCAAATTTTCATCGGCTTTTTATTATTAATTTTTGCGATGCTTACTGAATCTATATGGGGCTATCATGGAACTTTAGGAGAGATAGCTGTAGGAAATTATGAAAACTGGACTGTAATGCTTTGGCGTTTTTACCATATGGAGACCATTCATACAATTGCAATTTGCATTATTGTAAATGGCTTAGTGCAAGCTATACTTTCGAGAAATGAAGGTTATAAAAAGGACAAAAGAAATATTCGTATATATGCAATTTTAGCAATAATATGCATTTTTGTTACGATTCCAATTTATGAATTGCTAAAGGCTGCAATACCTGGTTATCCCATGGCGATAAACCCCGATACAGGCGTTATGGTGCAATATCCTTATATTGGCAAATCTGCACCGCAAGATTATATAATACTATTCTTTTTTATGATTCTTGGAGGGCATCCTGAGCCTTTATTCCCCTTTTTATCAATATCTTTTATAGGTAGTATAATAGGGATCAATTTATGCCGGGAAAAGCCTCCCTTAGATTTTCCGAAAAAAGGAATGTATGTTGGCTTTATAATGTTTATGATTGGTGCTTTTGGTACAATTATTTCACTTTTATTTGAAATTGAAAGCTTTGGAAATTTTCTTGCAAATTTTTGGAACATTCCCGGCTTATATCCAAATTCCTGGCTATGGTGGTTCCTCTGCACTAATGGGGGTGCCTTAGTTGAGGTGCTATTAATAATAAGATTGGTAGAATTTCGGGGAAAAGCACAGAAATTTGCATCGAAAACGATATATATGAGAAGGCACGGATTTGTAGCATTTACGATTTATAATTACCAATTTTTTGATGTAGTTCCTGCATATTTCGTATATTGGATTTTCGGAGTGCCTTTTGGAATGAATAAGCTTGGAGCTCAAGTGTTAATATTAATCCCGCTCGTTTTGCTATGGTGGCATCTGATTTTGAAATTATGGGAAAAAGCAGAATATTTTGGAAGCTTGGAGTGGATTATGGCGAAAATTTCCGAAAAAATAATTCCGAGCAGAAGGCCTCCAACCGGAAAATGGTGGAAAGTGTCCCGATTAGACGCCAATGCATATTTATATCAGCCTGAATGGATTAATATCGTAAATGAATCTGAGATTCCGCATGATCAACTAAAAGAATCTAAACTTGCGTTCAAATTGTCAGTTCTGGGATTTATAAATCTATTACTTTTATTTATGGCCTTTATAATTGCGAAAAATTCACTAAAAGACGAGAAAAAGAATAAATATAATACACGGGCAAAAATATTGAGTATTATCGGATTCTGCTTTTACGCCGTAATCATAATTAGCCTTTGCTTAATTACAGGAATTTCTTTTTAAAAAACCAATATTTTTTTATTTTATTTTGCTTATTTTTTATATCAAATATGCCCAGTAAAATACAAGACCTTTGGATAATTTTAAAAACGGGGACCGTTCTGTTCAGCAGGGTTTTTAAGGAAGAAGTGGACGCAAATTTATTCGGTGCCATGATGAGTGCATTAGATACTTTTGCAAATGCATTAAGCGATGGGGGTTTATCAAGTTTTAATCTCAAAGATAGAAACTTTTATGTATTCAAAAAAAAAGATTTACTTTTTATTGCAAGTTATTCCTCTAAAATAAAAGAAAAAAGAGCTTTAGAAGAACTTGGAGAAATTGCAGATAAATTTCTTGAGAAATATAATATCTCAATTAATAATTTCGATGGAAATGTGACCGATTTTTCTGAATTTGAAAACGAAATAGAAAATTTCCTTTTAAAAGTAGTTAATAAAATGCAAGAAAGCTTTTGGTAATTTTAAAAATTATAATCCTTCTAAAAATGATTCAATATT
>CAZVTX010000278.1:0-5015 GCA_964629395.1 uncultured archaeon | reverse complement strand
CTTACGGCTGCAATTTCAGCTGTTTTTGGTGTCAGAACCATCATTTATCGCACCCGCATGAGCCGATTGAGCAGCTCGTTAGAGATAAGTATAATTATTATTTACCATCCGATATTATAGACCTCGCTTTAAAATACGGTAGTCATGGGACTTCGGTTTCATTTAACGAGCCGACATTGTTGTTTGAATATTCCCTCGAATTATTTAAATTAGCCAAGGAGCATAGCCTTTACAATACATATGTAACTAATGGCTACATGACGGAAGAAGTCTTAAGAGACCTTGCTAAAGCGGGTTTGGACGCAATGAATATAGATATTAAGGGAGATGCCGAATTTTACAGAAGGTATTGCGATGCTGACGCTGAAATTGTCTGGCAAAACGCCAAACTTGCCAGAGAATTGGGCGTGCATGTCGAGATTACGACTTTACTTATTGAGGGATTTAATACCAAACCTTCAGTTATTGACGAAATATCGAAGCGACTTGCGGATGAGTTAGGCGAATATACTCCATTACATATCACACGTGCATTTCCTCATTATAAATCAAAAAAATACGGTTTTAATGAGCCTACATCGATAGTCTCACTTTTAAGGGCTTATAAAATCGCAAGGAAAAACGGATTAAAATTTGTTTATATCGGAAATTTACCGTCAACGGAGTTTGAAAATACGGTTTGTCCGAATTGCGGTAAGACAGTAATAAGAAGGATAATCTTAGGCGTGAAAGAAAGCCATATTGACAAATACGGTAATTGTCAGTTTTGCGGATTTCCGATTTGCGTGGTTTAATTTATTATCTTTTTTTTAAGAATTGAATCATACGATATAAATGTAATTCAAAAAGCATATCGTCATTAGGGAATTCCGCTCTTACTTCCTTAATTAAATTTTCCTTTTCTTTATCCGTCAGATTTAATTCTTTAAATAATTTTTTAATATCATATAACATACAATTATCACCTTTTATAATTCTGGAGGTGCAAGAATTTCTATTGATTTATATCCCTCTTTTAAATTAATTAGATTAACACCAATACGAGTTTTTCTTTTAACTAAATGTTTAAAATTCCAGCTTATTAATATATCTAAAGAATGAACAGTTGTTAAAGCCAAAAATAAAGCATCATTCTCATATTTTTCTGGTATTAATCCTTCATGAATATATTTTTTAGTTAATTTAATAACTTCTTCATTTATCTCAATCTTTATTCCTTTATTTAAAAGTTCTTTCATCTTTTTCTTTAAATTGTCATCAGACACGGCATTAATCTCATCCAAATTAATTTGAGAATAATAAAGTTCATAGTTTTCAATGTTTTTCCAAAAATCTTGAGTTTGAATTTGTCGATTTGGGTCTCTATTATCAAAAATTGCACTATATACTGAAGTATCTAATAATATCTTTAATTTTTTCATTTAATTTCTGTATGACTTTATTAAATTAAATTCTTCACTAAATACTAAATGATATTGACTTATATATTTTAATTTTAATTATTTAAATAATGGAAGAAAAATATGCAAAAGTTAACGGAGTAAATCTCTGCTATTTAATTGATGGAGAAGGATTTCCTGTTGTTTTAATTCACGGCTATGGTGCTAAAAAGGAGGTCTGGAAGCCCCAGATTGTCGATTTAAGTAAATATTTTAAGGTAATTGCCTATGATATTCGGGGTATCGGGAAATCGGAGCGACCCGATTATCCTTATACGATGGATATTCTTGCAGATGATTTGAAGGGTCTTTTAGATTTTCTCGGCATCAAAAGGGCGCATATAATCGGGCGGTCATTGGGCGGGATGATTGCTCAAAATTTTGCATTGAAATATCCCGAATATGTTGAAAAATTAGTGCTGATTACGACAAACTCGGGTGTTCCCGATGAGAGTGCCGTTGATATGATGATAGAAAGTGCCGTGAACGAATTGAATCTAATGAGGGAAAATCCCGAAAAGGCTTTTCTTCAAAAGGCTAAGCTCGTTTTTCACCATGATTTTAGAAGAAAAATTTTTTCCAATCCCGAACAAGAATTTTACGGCGGCTGGTCGTTAAAGAAGCAAATCGAGGAAAGTATGATAAACCCTCCCGAAGAGAAAGACTTAAGAAACCTCGGGAACGCTATAAAGACACATAATACGATAGGCCAATTAGATAAGATAAAAGCCCCCACACTTTTAATCGCCGGTTCTCACGACAGGCTGACACCTCGTAATGTTATGGAACTGATAAATAAAAAGATCCAAAATAGTAAATTGATTGTTTTGGAAAAAGCAGGACATTTTTTAAATATCTCAAGAGCAGAAGAGGTAAATCGGCTAATTCTTGATTTTTTGAATAAATGATCATTTTATCAGCGTAAATCATATAAAGGGGCATCCTTTAGCATTCAAAGTTATAAGAATTAAGAAATAAAGGTTTAAAAATTAAAATATTAGAAGCATAGAGAAAAAGAAAATAACTTTTAAGTTTTTTCATTTTCCGAATTTTTTTCACCTACATCAATTTTTTCAAGATCTTTTTTCTTTAAACGCCTTTTTCTTATAATTAGAAAAATTGTTATTCCAATAGCGCAAGGTATGATTACAAATATTATCCAGAAAAGCGGATTGCTTAAATCAAACAGTGATGTTCCTAAGTATGATATTAGAAGAGGATCGTACTCAAATTTTGTAACATTTGCTGCAAATCCCTCGCCCCAAATATAGAAATAGTAATATTCGGGTTGAGATTCATCCTGAGTTATGAGAGATGAGATCTCCTTTGTTTTTGAGGATGAGTCATTATAAGTTAGTTTAAAGTTATCTTCAAGCTTAAATGTAGAGGTGGTAATCCCGCCTTTGGAGAATTTCCCCATTCTTTCTTTATTATTTAGATCTGCTTCATCACTACATGTATATACCCGAGTGGTAGCGATATAACATGAAGTTGTACCGTTTAAAAACCAATTTGAAAAATTTATTGTCCATGATGTTTTAATTTGGAACGATGAGGAATTAATGGTTATTATGTATTTAATGGAGATATCCATAGAAACATGTGAGTTATAATATTGGTCATCAACCACATTATTAGATAAATTATAATTGTTAAAGTTAATAGTCCAGGAAAGGATTGTAGAGTCTTGTTCGGTTGTAGATTCAATTTTTGTATAACTAAAATCGGCTTTTGCCATTGATTCTCCGTCATGTCCTTCCATAATAACCTTCGCGTAATTAGGATCATTGGAATTATTGTCCGTAAAATAAAAGCCTCTAAAATCCATACCGTTATTATGGTTTGTTCCATCTGCTCCTATATAATTTAAAATCATTTGAAAATGTCGTTTTAAAGAATTGCTCTCTTTGGTGAAAAAGACATCAGTATTAAAATCAATTGTGAAAGACGAATGTTCTATTAGAATTTGTGAACCTTCTTTATATCTTGCATCGTATTCGCCGAGAGGTGAATTATCATAATCAGGATTCACCCAATCAGACATCTTCCAATTAATTCCATTAACACTTCCGCTATATCTTTCGGTCCATTCTTTATCATACGGTTCTATATTATAATCTTGGGGGTAAATCTCAATGGAACCCGCCATATCACTGCTTCTACTTCTTAGAATTAGGTAATTGGATATTTTTATTAATGTAAAAGGATTGAATATGATTATTTCTAAAATTAATAAAAATGTAAAAACTTTTTTTCTCATATTTTTTTAACATGTTAAATTTCAATTTAAATTTTGTACCTACTTCGGCACTTATAAATACGGATTTAATTGAAATTAGATATACTTTTTAATAAAAACCTCTTTTAGAACCTATATTCTTTTACTTTTAGGTTCGGCAGAATTTTTTTTAATTCTTTCTCCGTAGTATGGAATGTCATGTTGTTATTTAAAGCATATGCAATTGCATAACAATCATTATATGATAATTGTTTTCTATATTGACATTTCAAGATTCCTGCTTTTAAAATTAATGATTTATCTAAATTCACTAATTTAAAAGGAATTTCATAAAAAAAAGAAGCTATTTGGTTTTGGGCAACTTCTTTTCCTTTCAATTTGCATATATTATAATATACCTCAACTAATATCGGAGTTAATACATGTGCTCTAATTTTTCCCGATTTTATTGAATTCATTAATTTTTTAATTTCAAGAGGTACATCTTTAGCATAATATTGTGTGATAACACCGGTGTCCAAGCAAGCATTATTACTCATTATAATTCCCTTAAAATTTCTTCCCTTTTAGTTTCTTCCATTATTTTTTTCATTTCTTCAACTGTATATGAATTTTTTCTAAGTTCTTCCGAATTTTTGATCGGAATAATTTTTAGAATACCCTCATCTTCAAAAATAAATACTTTATCGCCGTCTTTTATGTTATATTTTTTTCTTAAATATGCCGGTATAGTAATCATTCCATTATTTGTTACTTTAACCGGTTTATAATCTATGATTTTTTCTATTTCCATAATTATCAAAAATTTTAATCACTAAATAAATTAATGAAAAATTAAATAAAAAAATATTTTGCTAAATATAATAATATTATATTAAGAATTAAAGAAAGATATTAAATTATAATTAAAGAAAAAATATACGTTTGATATGAATAATAAATATTGAAAAGCTTGATTGGTGATTAAAAATTTTTGCGGAAGTAAACGGAATTAAGATCTGTTATGAAATTTCCGGTGAAGGTCAGCCGATATTTTTAGTTCACGGGTTTGGTTCTAAAAAGGAGTGCTGGATTGCTCAAATTCCCGAATTGTCAAAATATTATCGTGTAATATATTTTGATAATCGAGGAGCTGGTAAGTCAGATCGTCCCGAAGGTGGATATACTATGGAGACTTTTGCAGATGATATAGCAGGTCTGATGGATTTTCTCGGAATTGATAAAGCCAAGGCTGTGATCGGTTGGAGCTTAGGTGGGATGATTGTTCAGCATTTCGCTTTAAAATATCCCGAATGGACCGAAAAAATTGCTCTGTTATTTACCAATTATAAAGGCAC
>CAZVTX010000277.1:0-5046 GCA_964629395.1 uncultured archaeon | reverse complement strand
TATTAAAAAATTGGAAAACCCATCCTACTTTTTCTCTCCTATAATCATTTAATTGATTTAAAGAATATTTTTCTAAATGTTCACCATCTACAATTACCTCGCCCGATGTTGGTTTATCAATTCCTCCAATCATATTTAATAATGTCGTTTTACCCGCTCCGGAGGGACCTAAAATCGCAACGAATTCTCCTTCTTTGATTTCCATATCTACTCCGTTTAATGCATGAATTAAGGATTCTCCTAATTCATATGTACGGGTGAGATTTTTAGTTTGCACAAGAAAATCTTTTTCCATCTTCACCACTTTCTTTTAATCTTAAAAAAAAATAAAAAAATAAACAAGTAATATAATTATTTCTAACTTAAAAACTAATTGCAATGCTAGGATAAAAGTATTATAATATCTCCAAAATACTTCAATAATATTTATTTTCTTTATCTTTCGATTTATTATAAAAATATGGTCTCAGAAGCGAAAAAAATAGAATATTTTTATCTTTTTAAATCGTTGAAATCTAAAAGTATTAAATATCAAATCCCTTTAATTTTAAAAATGTTCGGGGTACTTAATAAGATGAATTATCGTCTTGAAAATCGATATATTCTCTGCAATTTTTTAGATCAAAATTCTGATATCATTAATTTAAATGGAGATATTTATGATATGAATTATAAATATTCATTAAATCAATTATTATTATTAACTTTAAGAAAAGCAAAGGAATTCAACCTAATAGATTTACTTTATGAAGAATATCTTAATTGTTTTAATGCGATTGGTGAAAAAGAAATTAAAATAATGAAAAAATAGAATTTTTATAATTAAAAAATAAAAAAAAACTGAATTTTAAATAAATGTAATATCTTGATACTCTGAATCTCCGATATCTTTCTTAGCAACTCCAAGCTCTCTGACCTGCTTATTTAACTTTAATACTGCGTCTCTAACAATCTCTTTTTTCTTTGCACCTGTGCATACGATCCTCCCCGTAGAAAAAATTAAAAAGACGGTTTTTGGATCTTGCATCCTATATATAAGACCGGGAAAAACTTCTGGTTCATACATTGCATATTCCATAACAATTGCCGCCATATTTAAATCTATATTTGTATGAAGATCTCCGCTTGCCACAATATTTTGAATCGTAATTTCGGGATTAGACACTTTAATCCCCGCTTTTCTGATATTTTTCACAACTTTTTCTACAACTTTTTCAGCCTCAGAAGCTTGCCTTAACCCTGTTACAACCATTTTCCCGGTTGAAAATATTAATATCGTTGCTCGGGGTTTTTCGATCCTCATTACTAAACCTGGGAATCTTTCCGGATTATACTCTACATCTGCATGTTTTCTAGCGATTTGATTCAAATCGATCTTTTCCGTTATTTCTACGGATACAGTAGCGACTACATTTTCGATTTTATAATCTAAATCTTTCTCGTAATCGTACTCCTCTTCCTCATTTTCTTCTTCTGCCATTTTACATCTAAAAGATGAATATGAATTAATAAAATATAATTAATATTGATTTTCTAAATTAAGGTGAAAAATTTTCTATTTTTTAATATAAGTCAATCCTTATTTATAAATGTTTTAAAAAAGATTGGGTTTATATTCGTAAAAAAATAAGTTTTAATCTTCAGCTTCTTTTGTTATTCTATCGAGTATTTTTTTTGCCAATGTTTCAAAAGATTGTTCCACATTCTCGCCCGTTTTAGCTGAAGTTATGACTAAATCCATATTATGTTTTCCTGCATATTTTTCTGCCTCTTTTTGTTCAACTTTAATTAAATCTTTTAAGTCTGATTTATTTCCTATGAGAATAAGAGGTTGATCACCTCGAGCCTCACGAAAGCTATTTATCCATTCGTCTAATTTATCAAACGATTTTCTATTAGTTACATCGTATATCACAAGAGCGCCATTTGCTCCTTCTAAATATAATTTTCTTAATGATTTAAATGATTCTTGACCTCCTAGATCCCATATTTGGGCTGTTATTTCGCCATAACCTTCTATATTCATTTCCTTTTTAAGTAGATTTACACCAAGCGTACTTTTGTAATTTTCTTTAAAGCTATTTTCAATATATCGATATACTAACGATGTCTTCCCTACATTTGCCTCTCCTAAGAGGCAAATCTTTATAATGAATTTACGTTCGGTCATTTTTTATCATTATAAATATTTAGAATACGATTGTTTCATAAATTATAATTTTATTTTATTAATAATTTTGTATTTTTTTTTAAGAATGTTCTATTCTCGGATTAGATTCTACTAAGAACTTTAATAATTTATACCCATAAATAAAATCGATTACGATTATAATGAGCCCTACAAATAAAAATATAATATTGTATAAAGTAAAACTGAAGCTAATTACTGCCATAACCAATAAAAAAATAAAAAAATTATATCCGTTTTTTGCCCAAAATTTTATTTTTACTGCTTGTTCTGATATTGATTCCTTTTTAATATTTGAATATTTTTTAAAACATGATTTACAGTGAATCCCTTTTTGTCCCGCTATTATTGCACAATTTTTGCATATTAAACGATTACACGATTCACATTCAACAAAATTGGTGTTTAAATAATCTCTTTTACAAATAGGACATTTTGATATGTTTTTTTCAACAAATATTTTATCTTTATTAACAAAAGAAATTTTTACTCATCTCTCATGTTTTAATTTAACTTAATTTATAATAAAATATTAAAATAAAATTTTTAAGATAATTTTAATCTCTCTGGAAAACTATCATAAATTCACAATAATCATTATCCGTTTGAAGACTACAATTGAGTTCTTGTGCAAAACAATGTACATTACTCATTTTTTCTACGATTCCTGCCAATAACCCTGCTTCAAATGAGCAGAAACTACCCTCAGTTTTAATTCCTTTATGTAATAAGTCTATAATAGAAGAATGATTCCTTAATTGTAATTGAACTATTTCCTCAGAACTATCTGTTATTGTAATGTCACCAATATTATATTTTTTAACGGCTTTTTCTAAAGCTTCGGGAATTTTAGATATCTCATTTACGGTATCTATATTCAAAGTTGTTCCAAGTTCATGTCCTAAATAATAAAATATTGCTTCTAGCTGTTGTCCTAAAGCTAATAAAGCAGAAACTTTTAAATTACCAATTGCTTTACCTTCTTTTAAATAACTTTTCATTTGAGCTAAAATTTTGGAAAGAAGTTGTCTATCCATATTTTATACACACTCTTTTACCATTTTTTTAAATTTTAATAGATGATATAAAACCATATAAAATAGCATCAATAATATCTTCCTCCTGAATATTTACCGATAATCTCTTATCTGCAATAATTAAAGTTGGAACAGATGTAATTTTATATTGTGCGGTTAATTTATGGCTTTCTTCAATATCTATTTTTTCAATAATTAATTTTTTTCCAAACATAGAAATGTTTACACGTTTTAAAATTTCTTCAACCTCTCTACAGGGGGCACAATATTTCGATGAGAAAAATAATATTTTCGGATATCCTTCAGCACTCATATTAAACGTTTTTATATCTATTATACAATTCCTTTATAATTGCTTGAAATGCCTCGTATACTCCGCTTCCGGTTTTGGCGCTTGTTTTATAATATCCTAAGAAATTTCGCTCTTTTACCAACTCTAAAACCTTACTATCATCAAGTTTTGACTCATCGACCAAGTCAACTTTATTCCCGAATAGGACTATCGGTAAATCACCGCAATATTTTTTGATATCTTCATGCCAATCTACAATGTGTTCAAAACTTTCCTTTCCATGCTCATTATCTTCAAGACTAAAAACTATAATTGCTGCTTTAGAACCTTTATAGAATGTAGGTCTCATAAAATCAAATTCTTGCTGACCTGCGATATCCCAGAAAAAAAGTTTTACCGTATCTCCCTCAATTTCTTCATCGTATTTTGAAAATTGCGCACCTAAAGTTTTTATATAATCCTTTTGAAAACTTCCCTGTGTATATTTCTTAATTAAACTGGTTTTTCCAACGGCACCATCACCAATAACGGTGATTTTAAATACAAAGCCTTTCATATCTTCACTCATGATATTTCACTGAAAATGGTTTTATTAATTGATATTTATAGTATATTTTTATTTATCAAATTTTTAGTATTATCATAATTTTATTTTCATTTAATATTAATTTTTATTTACAATTCTAATATGATTAAAAAACCTAATTATTTGGTGAGGATTCGGAAAATTATAGATAATTATTCTTTAAATAGTATTAAAATAAGCGTTGCAGAATCTTGTACAGGTGGATTTATTTCTCATATGATAACCAATGTTTCTGGAGCATCAAAAATTTTTGATCGTGGAATTGTTTGCTATAGTAATGAAGCAAAAATTGAATTATTAGGAGTTAATTCTAAAGATATTAATAAATATGGCGCGGTATCCGAGCAAGTGGCAAAGCAACTTGCTGAGGGTATTCGTAAAATTTCTAATTCAGATATTGGTATAGGGATAACCGGAATTGCGGGTCCGACTGGTGGAACTCCTCAAAAACCTGTTGGCACCGTTTTTATAAGTTTTTCTACTGAAAATGAGATTATTGTTAAAAAATTTCAATTTAAAAATTGTAGACGAATAGAATTCAAACAGAGAGTTTTAGATGAGGTTTTAAATTATCTTGAAGATTATATTTAGGAAAAAATTAAATTGATCTTTTGAAAGATACGACTTTTAATACTTATAATCGGAAAAATATTAATGAATCTTCAAAAGTTAATATTTATTATTCCTGATTATCAAAATATAACACCTTTTCAACGCGCTCTTTATTATTATGATTTTCCTTCGGGAATTTTAGGGATTTCATCTTATTTAAGGGACAGGAGAGTTGCAACATCTAAAGTAATAGATTTAAGAATGGAATGCGAAAAAAATAAGAATTTCGGGTTAAGCATTAAAAAAAATGGAGAATTTAAACGAGATTTCATAAAGATTTTAGAGAATGAATCAATACAAGAATATGATTATGCTGCCATCAGCTGTTATT
>CAZVTX010000276.1:0-5079 GCA_964629395.1 uncultured archaeon | reverse complement strand
AAATCAGATTCTCCTTTAAATTGTTTTAAATCACTATTTTTTGTAATATTTAAATATTGTAAATCATCACCATCAGTTCTTTCATCAATCAAAAATATAACTGAATTATCATCAGATTCTTTAATATAATTTCCAATATAAGTTCGGGTTGAAGATTTTAAATTAACATTGGAAATGATAACAATATCATAATTTTCTAATGTATTCGAATCAATTTCTGATTCTTTTATACGATCTACTGTAATATAGTCGTCGAGACTAATTTTCTTATATAATTCTTTATTATATTCATTATTATCAGTAATAAATGCGATTTTTAATTTAAGAGGTTTATATTCTGAATTTTGTTCGATTGTATATTGCCATAAAAGTCCTGCAGCGATTATTGAAATAATTACTACTATTGAGATGTAGCAAAATATGAATATTTTCTTAATCCCTTTCTTATTTCTCGTTTTATTTTTTTTATCAACAATATTTTTATTTTTCATTTTTTATAATAATAAATGAGATTCAGATCAAATTTAAAAATAAAATAACATCAAACAATTTAAAATTATTAATGCTCTCTTTTTTATAAAGAGATTCATTATCTAATACTTAAAAAAATTAAAAATTAGGAGTAATATGGCTAAAAGTTCTAAAGATTCTAATGAAAATTTTACAATTCCAGAAAGTTATCAGCGCTATCTTGACGAGATTTATAAAATTTCCCGTAGGAATAGAGGAGGCTGGGTTTCTAATAAAGAATTAGTCGAGAGTTTAGGGGTTAAACCTGCAAGTGTTTCCGGTATGCTTCATAAACTTCAGGAAAGCGGTTTGATTAAATGGAAACCGAGAAATTCTATTCGGCTCACCGAACTCGGGAAGAGAATTGCTTCTCAATTGGATGAAGCACATCAATTGTTAAATAAATTTTTTAGTGAGGTTTTAAAATTAAAAGATCCCGAATTAATTGAAAAATTATCGTGTGAGATTGAACACCATATTACAATAGAGGTTAAGGATTCCCTCAAAGAATTCTTAACAAAATATTTGGAAAGATAATTTTAATTTGTAATAATCCTTTTTTTAATTACCTAAAAAAGTGGTGAAATTAATGTCTGAAGAATTAAATGAAAAAATCCAATATGTTTTAAAAAGACTGAAAAATTTTACTAATTTCATAGAATTGCAGGACTTCCGCTCTTTTATGTTATTTACGCTGAATGGAACAGTACCGGCTAATATTCTAGCTCAATTCGGCTTAGGTGGCGGAAGAGAAATAATTCACTTACCTTATAATCCTAAAGCGAAGGTATATTTTCAAAAAGTCAGTTTAATGAAGTCTAGCAATTTGATAGTATATGTGAAGTCAGAAAAAGTCATCGATAAATTAATTATTGAAAAAGATGATGAATTCTTAAAAAAATATTTAAATCAGAATGAAATAAGTCTTGCATTTCGAGGAAATGAGAAAATATTATTCCCTGAATTCTGTGATTGCACGACTCTGAATTCAAATGATAACTCGAAATTAAAAATAAAGATTGATGATATCTTTTTTTCGCTGGAAAGTTTTGTAGGATATACTGAACCAAATATTCTATTTGTATTAGAATCTAATAATGATTCTGAGCCGGATATTGTTTTTGCTTTTAATATCGCTCCCGAGATACCTACTTTACTTGAAACTAATAATGTAAAAATTGATCTCTTCTTAGACGATGAACATAGAACACGTGGTATGACATATATAAAACGGGAGGAAGATTTCAGCATTACATTCTTAAAGGAAATTAAAGAGATTAGCCATGCAGAAATTTTTAAATCCAAATTTGCTCTAATTTTACCCATTAAATCATTTGATCCATATTTTTAAAATAATAATTTTAAATTTTTTCAATATTATTTCTTTTTAAATAAATTTATTAGCAGATAAATAGCTAGAGATTCAATCATTAATTACCAAGCAGTTAATATTAAGGATTTATAAGATGCCCGACAAAATATTATTATTAATTAAATAAATTCAATTTTAAACAGTTGTATTTAAATGAAAATAATTACAATAAATTTACCCGAAAAATATTTAGATGCCATACAAACTCTAAATGATTTAGGTATTTATCCATCCAGAAGTGAAGCCATTCGCATAGCGCTCAGAGATTTTCTCTCAAAAGAATTAAAAATGTATGAAGAACTTGAGACAGAGAATTTTAAAATGCTCGCTAAAAATAGACGCTTATAATAAAGAGGATTTTTTTTTGACTTTATTTTATTTTTATTTTATTATTTAATTACATAATAATATCATATTGCAGAGTTTTTAAAAGGTGATAATTATCGGACGTTTTGATTCCAATTACAAATATAATCCTTTCAATCCCAGAAATTGGACTCTATTATGCAAGATTAATATAATATTATCAATAATCTTAATTTTAGACTGGATTTTTGGTTATATTAATAATTTCAAACCAATATCTTATTCATTTTTATCAGAAACTTTTGATAAGAGCTCATTTTTTATATTAATTATTCCTTTAATAAGCATTATAATCATAATGATGAGCTCTGTGCTTTTAAATGATGATATATTTGGAACGCCGATTTTTGGAGTAATTTTAATTAAATTGATATTGAATATTGGTGCTTGTCAATTTACTTTATTTGGAGATATTAGCGAGAGGATTCTTCAAACAATTTGCTCGATTGTAATAGGTATCGTTTTTGTGTTTGTAATTCTTTTTGAAACTGAAGATGAAAGCTATTTTATTACAGCGATGTGGTTTGGAATTCTTTTAATTACAGTTAATTTTATTATTTTTACATTTTTGGCATTGCAGGTATTTATGTTGTATTGGAGCATTCTATTTATATCAATATGCGTTATTTCTACGTATTTAATAAAAAAAAAGCGTTATTTAATCGGAGCAATAATTATTTTGGTATTTATCATTATAAATGATTATATAATCTCATCTGGATTAAATGGCTTCAAAATCGGTATAGAATTGTTAAGATTAATTGCAATTCTTTTAATAATTAGAGAAATATAAACGATTTTCATTTAATAATGAATGATAAAAGCATCTAAATCTAAAACAATCTTCAAATTAAGTGTCATCATTTTTCAGTTTTTTCAATTTTTTTTCAAGTCTTTTTTCCTCCTCTATTGCCGCTTCTAACTCGTATTTTCTTATCTCTCTTATTAGCCCTTCCGGGTCATTTAAGGCGTATTCTTCTACAAATTTCCATAACCATTTGATCGATATATCGTATTTTTTGCCCCTCTCCCTTTCAATCTCCTCGAATTCCTTCTCAATTTCTTCAAACGGTATTTTAATCCAATTTTTCCTTTTAAGATAAAAAGCTTCCGCTTCTGAGATTTCCTCTTTTGAATTTTCTTTTTTCGCCATAACCTTATTTTATCTTTGATTAATAAAAATATGAGAGATTTACAATTATAATATTTATTATTGAGAAAAACCATTGAAAAAGCGTTATTGATAATCAGCAATTTGGTAACTATCGATTACTATTTTTCTTTAAAAATACCCTGAAAGATATCAATTACAGGACGGAATATTTCAGGATCTCGGTTCCAATTCGGTAAAATTTCAGAATATATGTTTTCTACTTTATCTACAAATTTTTTTATTAAGTATCTCAGAAATTTTAGGTCATACTTGCTTATCACTACTCCAATTATATATTTTCCTGGGTATATTATTGTATTTTGATTTTTTTTTCTAATAATTGTAAGCTTCTCTATTTTAGTTAAAGTTTTTAGCATAATTTGTATGCTGGATAAAGCTCCAGGTAAAATAGTTTCAGAAATCTCGTCATTTTGATTATCATAAGATTTTAAAAAAATAGGAATACCTGATTTATCTATTAGATATATCTTTTCTATTTTTTTTTGCCAATCAAATTCCGAAAGAAGAGGTAAGGATGTATAAAAGTAAATTAGAAATATTTGCCCGATTATTAATAGAATATCACCGATTAATCGATATATTATTCCAAATTGTGTGATTATCAAATCTATTGTTAAAAAATAGCCTGTTCCTAAAATACCAAATCCTATAAGAAAGGTTAAAAAATTAATTATTCGATTTGATTTATTCGGAGAATTTTTTATTAATTTTAAAAAATAGCAAACGAAAAAGAAAAAATAAAACGGCCATGGGGTTTGGACAATAGATTGAGTTAATTTATAATCAATTATAGCAACAATAGTAAAAATAATAATAAAAAATAAAGCGATATAACTAAAGAGGTTCTTTTTCATTAAAATAAAATCTCTCTCTATTATGAAAATTGAGAATGAGGCTCCTAAAAGTAATGTGAAATATCCGCAATTAAGAAAAACAGCTCTAACCTCAGAAGTAGGGGCATAATAATCGCTAATAATAAAGAAAATCCAATGTCCTGCGAAAGCAGCATATAATATTTCGTAACTTAATTCTTGAAGATTCTTTTCTTTTTGTTTTGAAATTTGATATCTGATAATAAATAATATCATAATCTCAAAACAAATGAAAACTAAAACCCATTCCATTAATAATAAATATTTTCTTAAAGGATGTATTATCGGAAAGAGGAAAAGGATCTTTAAACACCTTTATTTTATTAATTCTTTTATTATATTATTAAAATGTAAAAAAATCTCTTTTTCATATCCGAATAATAAATCTAAATTTTTTAAAATCTCATAATAATAACCCTGAAATTGTTCTTTTATTGATTTAAGCAAATATTTCAAATTTTCTAATTCTTTTTTTGAAATTAAAGCAAAAATTATATGGGAATTAAGATATTTATCCCCGTATTCAATAAAAAAGACAAATTCTCCGTGTTTTATAATTTCCATTTGGTTTTTATTATTTAAGCCTTTGGAGGTAATTTTTTCTATTCCGGGGATAATATATGCAATTAAATCTAAACTCTCTTTTTCTTCTTTATTATTTCCAATCTTATCAGGAAATTTATTTTTTTGGAAATCATATTGAAATAATATTTTTTTAGTATTTTCATGGAAAATATATAATTTTAAAATATTTTCTTTCCACCTAAAATCGAAATAAATGGGAA
>CAZVTX010000275.1:0-5084 GCA_964629395.1 uncultured archaeon | reverse complement strand
ATTCATCTCGGCTAAATCTTTAATAGCTTCATAATAGCCCATTTGATAAAAAGAAACTTCCGGAAATTGATCATTTAAGCCGTGGAAAGAATCAAATAAAACTCTGTGTTCGGGATATTTTACGTCAATAGTAAAATTTAATGTATCATATAAAGTTGTACCAGCAGTCAAATTAACTGTAAATTTCCTTAACCCGGCTGTTGCATTTGAATTTATCCTAACATCGAAAGTAATAGTTTTAGTATCTGGATTGAGAAAATTTATAACAGAATTATCTACAGAAATAGAAATTCCATCTACATTCGGTATTTGGATTGCAAAACTTTTAGTTACTCCTGAAATAACAAAAATAGAAAACTTTTGATGATCTCCCGGGAAATTTAAAAGATTATATGGTTCCGTAGGAAGTATATCCGGATAAAATTTTGCGACATCGTTCATTGTGCTTAAATTTGCCAAAAAGTTAAGGGATGCCGAAATATTTATTATTCCTGCTCCTGCTCTAACAAATCTATTATTATTATCTTTCAGAGGTCGGGCACCTTCTAACAGTGCAATTCTCGCCGTTTCGGGATTCAATGAAGGATATGCTTGTAATAATATCGCTAAGGCTCCAGAAACTACAGGAGTTGCCATACTTGTGCCGCTTAACGGAATATAATCGCCATCTCCGCTATAATCGAAATAATCGCCAAGGAATTCCATCTCTTTTTGAATCAATGAACCTTTAGCACTTGTAGATATAATATTTACACCTGGAGCTACAACATCGGGATAACCGATATAATCATATGCGGGACCCCAACTGCTAAATGATGCAAGTTTATCATCTTTGTCTGACGCACCTACAACAATAGAATCTACTTCTGCCGCTGGAGATCCGCCCATAAAATATTCTGATCCTGAATTCCCCGCAGCTACTACGCAGATTACACCATTTTTAGTGGCATTGGATATTGCGTAAGTATAAGGTTTATAATCATCAGGAAATCCCCCGCCAAAACTCATTGAAATAATATCCGCCTGTCCTCCTGTAGCACTTTGATCTGCACACCAATCAATTGCACTAATGATATCCCCGCTTTCTAAACTACCGCCTGTGTCCCCTGCACGTGCATTTATAAGTGAAACACCAGGCGCTATGCCTTTATATTTTCCATCAGAAGAACTTCCGCTACTCCCAATAATCCCTGCCACATGAGTTCCATGCCCGTTAATATCTTCTGTAGTAACTTCATCTGATACAAAATTCTTACTTGCAACAATATTTAAATCAGGATGCTCATAAATCCCAGTATCAATTACAGCAACTCTTACACCTGTACCATCATAAGAAAGGCCGGATGCCCCGATATCAGAACGCCACCAATTGGGAAAATCAGCATCCGATAATGAAGACGTGTTAGGAATATCATTAATTATATAGGGCGATTTAAATTTTATTGATTTATAAATTCCGCTAATGATGTTAGAGTTAGAAATTTCGCTTTCTTTATTGATTAATTCATATGGATTTACTTTTAAATAAACACCGGGAATGATATTATAATTATTTATTATCTCATAATCATTGAATAGGGAATCTATTATTGAAATTCTCTGCTCTTTTGATATATTCTCGGGAAACATTATTATTATTTTTATCCGAGCAGTAGAATCATAATTTGAACACTTTAATTTCGTGAGCTCTTCCCTTAAGTATACCCCATATATACTATCTTTGTCATTGTTTTTAGGTATCAGAATATCTTTGGAATTCTCTTGAATATTAACATTTTGAATGAATCCGCTTATATTATCTGATAAATTTTTATTATTCTTATTATCGGGGATATAGAGTTTACCGGAAAATGGTATGAATATGTATAAGCTTAGATTCAAAAATAAGATTAAAATCGTTATTTTTTTTTTCAAGTTTCTCATAAAATTCTAAAATCCTATTTTATATTTATTTCTTTTTTACGAAACCATAATTTTTTTTAAAAATTAAGTATTTAATATATTAACGATTTAAAATCATCTTACTTTACTATTCTTTTCCAGCTCTTTAAATTGGGCCTGTGGATTAGTGGAATATCGCTCGCTTGGCATGCGAGAGGTCGGGGGTTCGATTCCCCCCAGGTCCACTTTTAATGACATTCTCTCATTCATTTTTATTAACTATTTTTATTTTCTCTTTTAATCTTTTTCTGATGTTATTTTAATTCTTAATAATAAAATCTTATTTAATTTCATTTTTTATCGAAAAAAGAATGTTTTTATACAAATTATTTTAATAAAGATGTAGAAAGAATAAGCCATAGTTTAGATTATGGTTTGCTGTAGGTAATTTATTTTAATTTTAAAAATGAGGTGTGGGCAATTAAAAGAAAAATAAAAACAATATATTTTTCCGTTATTTATATCTCCATTTTCATTGTTTCAATGCTTTCTCCGCTTACATTCGCTTTTAAAATAAACTCTAACCAATCAAACTTAAAATTAAATGTAAAATCTTTACCCTCTAATGAAAATTGGCATAAAGATGACGCCCTATCTAATGATGTGGTCTCTATAACTTATACAGAAACATTGAGTGAAAGCGATGAAAAACAATGTGATTATTTTTATTATCAAACGATGCTCATTTCTTTTAAAGATGGAACGGATACAAAAGTAGGATTTGAATTCGTGAATCAATTTTTAAAAGATGGCGTAGATGCAGACAAAAATACAATCACTGATTGGGATTATTTAGTTTATATAGAGCCAACGCTTATTTTTGAATCATCTGTAGGGCCAATATTTTATCAAGCACGATATAAATTCAATGGATTTTATATCGTCAAGGGAACTGTTGATGATATAGAATTTGAAAATCAAACAGATGATAAGAGCTGGTATCTAACGCCAAAAAATATAATTGGGACTATTGAATTCTCAAATCGTTCGATTCAGATAGGGGATATAAATATAAAAACTCGTGATTATTCTGGCGGAATTGCCTCAAAAGAGGTTATTATTAATTTTGATGTTTACATTAATGCAACAATCGGTACAGGAAATAATATAAGGTATATTCCCGCAACTTTAATGGTAGAGGTAATTCATAATATAAATTCCACTTATTACAAATACGGCGTTGATGTAGATTGGAGTAAGTATAAAGCATTTCCGACATCAGAAAATATGAGCACAGGAGATGATTTCTGCCTTGTTGCCTATGATAGGCTAAATGTCGGCTACGGAACAGGCGAGATTACACAATTTACAGTTAATGATGAGAAGGATCAAGCTATTTTTACGCAAAATGGTATAGAATATGCAAGGCAGGATTTTACAACTCATTATGATATAAAAAATAATGAAAGCAATTTAGAAACTGAGCGTATATACTATAAAGCTGATAGCTATGATGCTGATATGAACAGATATACATCAAAGGTATTCGTGTGCTTCGGAGGCTTCAAATATAATCAATCTACGGGAATCGAATTTGATCCTGCTTTTATCTTTCCTAGCGGCTTTGGAACGATTATCATCGTGATTTTAGTTGCTTTGGGAATCGGTATCACTGCGGTAGTAATTGTTATACATAAAAAGAGAGGAAAATCAAAAATAAAAGAAGTAGATAAAAAAGAAAAAGAAGAGATTACCAAAGATTCAGCGGAAAAATAAATTTCTTAAAAATATAAATAATTTTTTTTATTGACTTTAAATTAAGAATAAAAAATTTCTATTTTGAAAGATATTATAGAAAAATTAGCACTTAAACTTGGAGATAAAATAATTTTTAAATCAACATTTGATGGAATTATGTTAAGGAAAAAAGAAGATTCTGATATGGATAAGATTTTAAATGAAGTAATGGGAATTTGGGAAGATCATCTTGTATATGGGAATAAAACAACTAAAGAGATTATCGAGTGGATTAGAGGTCCTGATGATGATGCAGAAAAATAGGTTTTTAAAATATATTAAATAAGAATATTATGAGATTTAGATTTTTAACAATCGGGAACTAATTTTTTAATGCGATATTGTCCTAATTGCGGAACAAGGAATAAATTATCATTTTTTTATTGTTATAAGTGCGGCTATAAGTTAAAACGTGATGAAATAGACGAATTTCAGCAAAAACGAGAGGAAATACCTAAAGAATTCAAAATAAATGAATTCATTACCTTAAAACTTGAAAAAGATAAAATTTTTATATATATTAAAGGCGAAAAATTTCTTCAATGCAAATATCTGTTAATAGATATTCCTATTGAGAAAGTCAAAAAATTTGACGATATTGATTCCATAGATGAGGCTATAGAGCGACTTGATCATTCACTTGAAGATCCCCGATTAAATAGTGAAATTCCTATTGAAATCGAGTTTTGGGGACATGCCTCAAATTTACAGGCTTGGGCTGAAAATGATTATGATACGAGGCTTTTACATCATAATCTTGCATTTCCTCTTTTAAAAAAGTTAACGGACGTCGGCGATAAAACTGCACGTAGGGTATTCAAAGAAGAAGTAGCCAAAAGGTTAATGAGCGGATATAGAGTTGTTAGGGATTATTTAATTGAAGAAAATTATCTTGATTATTTTAATGATGATGAGTTTGATGTTTTATTAGAACATTTTAAAAAAGAAGTACGTGCTTTTTATTATGAGAAATATGAACGTAAAATTGAATCAATTGAGCTCGAAGCATTGATAAATATTATTTGCTCCAATTTAAGATTTAATACGCAATTTATTATTAAGGAGATTCCATTAATAGGTGATTTAGAAAAAATAAAGAATTATGATGGATCTGGTCTTATTTTGGAAGAGAATCATATAACCTATTTAACATTCAATAATTGTAGATTAAGAATATTACCTCAAATAGTTGGAAATCTTAATTTTTTAAAAGGATTATTTTTAAAAAAGAATCAAATAAAGGTGCTTCCTACAAACATAGGAGAATTAAATTCTCTTAAGATTCTAAATTTAAATGATAATCAATTGCATAATTTACCGAATGAATTAACCAAATTATCTCATTTAAATAAATTATATCTCGATCATAATAATATTAAAACGCTCCCTTCGTCTATAGGAGATCT
>CAZVTX010000274.1:0-5125 GCA_964629395.1 uncultured archaeon | reverse complement strand
AAATTGAATATTATCCCTTTAATCATTCCTTCAATTATTTTTATAACGAGTAGTATAATATTATTAATTCCTTCTTTTATTAAGAAAAATCTTCTCTATTCAAAACCTCTTTTATTTTGGATTATTTTTACAATATTACTAATCCTAATAATTATTATTGATTTCTTTTTTCTATTATTTTATCAAACTTCATTAAATCCATTGATTATAACATACCTATGGTTAATTTTGTTTGGAACGATTGGATTTGTTGGATATAACATTAATCGTATATTGAAATTAAAAAGAAAAATTTCTGAAGATCATAATAGAAATATACCAAAATATAATATTCTACAATTATTTGACTTCCCGAAAGAAATTAGAGAACACGATATAAAAACATCAATAGAAAAAAAAACATGTATAGTTTGTAAGAAAAAATTGATGAATTTTTGTTATGTATGTTTTGAATGTAATATTTTTTATTGCTTAGAGTGTAAAAATAAAATTTTAAACAGTAATAATAAAAATTGTTTAATTTGTCAAAATTTAATCAAAAAATAAGTTGAGATCATTGAGCGAAGTTTTAATATTTAATTCATATGAGAGAATAATTAGTATATGGACAATTATATTATTAGCAATTTGTTCATTTCGTTTTTTATATAAATTTTCCAAAGAAATTGAGTTTAAAGAGAAAGTATTATTATTTGGTCTATATGGCTTTTTTTCTGGTTTAACATTGATGAAAATTCTCTTTTATATTGGAGACTTTTTTATAAGGGGAAAATATTATGGACACGATTATTACGGAGATCTAAATAACATTGAACCATTTTATTACATAATCATTAGATTAGGTTTTTTAAGTTTTTTTTTAGGAACTTTAATATATTTCTTAATTATTAAATCGTTTTTTGAAGTAAAAGTAAAATATATTCCCATAATTGTAAATACAATTTCTTTAATTCTGCTTATTATCCTAACTAATGATTTTGTATTAAATTTATGTTATTTCATATCCGTTTTCAATTTTATTTGCGTAATTTTTAATATAATTGTCTTAATTGAAAGATCTAATAATGAATATCAAGGATTTATGATACTATTTTCATTGGGGATCATTTATTTTAGTATTAATCTCATATTATATATTCCCTCCATAAGAGCTTCAGGATTATTGCACCCAATTATAATATCTTTGATTTCTTTTGTTGGAGCCTTAATCTCTTACTCTTTTTCAATTATAAATCCAAAATTCTTTTTGAAGATATTTTTCCAAAAAGTTGTATCAATTGCAATAATCTTAAGTTTTATATTAACTAATATACTATTTTTCTTAATTAGAGAGATTGTTTTAATAAATTGGTTTGAAATTATAATAATTCTCTCTACTGAGATTATGTTTTTAATGCTTCTATATATAAGCATTAAAAATTCTAATATATTAAAAACTTTAAAAAAAATAAAGGAGACAAAAAATAGGCAACCAGATTTCCTTAGGATTCTTCTTAAACCCGGAGAAATTAATAAAAATGAACTTGAGATAGTTAATAAGAAAAAAATCTGTGTTATTTGTAAAAATAAATTAGGTGGAAACGTATTTATTTGCCCAAAATGCAGGACAATTTATTGTAAAAAATGTTTTGATTTCATAAGTGATAAAGAGAATATCTGTTGGATTTGTAAAACGCCTTTGAATAAAAATAAACCATATCTATCCAAAGATAATAAATTCAATAATCTTGATAAAATGGAGATAAAAAAAATTCCGCTAATGACCATTATTGATGATAATGTTATAAAGAGAATTGAAAAATTTCAGTGGGAACCTAAAGAAAAAGAAGAATTCATAAAATACATATTATCAATTTCCCCGGAACGTAGAAATGAGATACTAGATGAAATGGAAAAATATTCAGTAAAAACCTGAGAGGTCATTGATTATAGAGGTGTTTCGATAGTTGCAAAAATACATTATGAAATACGAAGATATCGTTTTTAAAATGGTAAAAGAGTATTTAAGTAAAAATAAACCCGCGGATATTAAAAAAATTATAGCTTATGTTAAAAGTCGAATTTCACGGAGCAATATTAATCTCAATAAAGAGGGAATAAAGGTCATAATTAATTATCTTTTAAAAAAACGTGAAATTGTGGAAGGATCTGCATTAACAAGAGAAGAAATTCTTAATCATCCAAAAAGAAAGAAAATTTTAAATTATATTAAAGAAAATAAAGTTGTTTATGTTTATGAATTAATAAAATCATTAAATTTTGCAAATTATATTGTAATTTGGCATTTAAAAGCATTAGTAGATTTCGGATTTGTAAAGATCACACATATCGGTAATAAAAATATATATTATCATCCCGAACTTTCCTTAGATCAAGTAAAAAAATATTATTATATTAAGAATAAAAGTTGTTCCAAAATATTAAAATTAATTTATAAAAAATACGAGGAGGGTTGCTCAAAAACGAGAATCTCAAAAGAATTAAAAATGCATCCTAATACCGTCAAAAAATATGTTGAAAAATTAGAAGAACTTGGCATGCTTATAAAAATCTCATATAATAAAAAAATTGTTTATATAATTAAAAAAGAATTAAGAAAAAAGATTGAAAAACGAGAATTAAAATTAACTTATGAATTAACAACTTCTTAATAAGAATAATAATAAAGCCCTATATCTATTTTATTTCAACTTAAAAAAATTAAAAAAATGAATTATGAGCAAACAAAATGTTTGCGCGTGGGATTTAGAAGGACCTATAAGTGTTTTAGATTTTGCTGCCGAACTTGGAAGAATGCTCAGTAAGAAATCTGAGCTAGGATTACAAAATTATGACATGGGCGAGTTCTTTATAATGATTTCAAATTACGATGATTATTTAATAGATACACCAGGAGTAAAAGAAAAATTAGGAATCCCCGAATATCAACCCGGAGATACACTTCGTTTAATGGCACCTTTTTATGCGGCATGCTTTTCCGATAATGAATTATTAGAATTGGCTGAGAAGAATTTAGGTCTTTTACCTGGTTGTGAGACTCTTATGAAAATTCTCCAAAAGGAATGGAATGTTTACGTAATATCAACGAGTTATACACATTTCGCCCATACTGTTACTGGTTATTTAGAAATACCAAAAGAAAATGTATATTGTACAGATTTAAATATACACGAATTAAAAAAAAAAGCTAAAAATATTAAGTTATATGCCGATATTTTGGTAAAAGAGATATTCCAGAAATATTTAGATAATAATAAAAGTTTAGATGTTGTATTAGACGATTTAAATAATTTTTTTTGGAAAAATTCAAATTCAGATTACATTACAATTATGAATCATGTTCAGGTAAGGGGAGGAAAAAGAAAGGAATTGGCAATTGAAGATATATCAAAAAGAACGGGTGTTCCGATATCCGAAATGATCGCAATCGGAGATTCTATTACGGACATTAATATGCTTCAAAGACTTAAAGATGAGGGAGGAATTGCCGTCTCATTTAACGGAAATCGCTTTACGATTAAGCGGGCAACGGTTGCAGTTACAACTCCAAATAATTTAGGAATCCTACCGATATTTTATGCAAAAAGAAATATTGAAGATTTTCTAAGTAAATGGGAAAAGAATTATGAACATTTTAAAAATAATCCAAAAAAAATTGTAGATAGCTTAATACCGAATAAAATTAAAGAATTATTCATTAAATATGATTTTGTGCCCGAAATATATAATTTAGATAATAAAACAGAAAAAGAACTCGAAGAGATAAGGGAAAGGCAAGAAAAGATGCGTAAATTTGTCCGTGGTTGGGCGGGAAATCTAGGTTGAAAATAAAAATTTAAATCATTAATATTTTAACAAAATTATTCTGTCAAAGAAATAAAACAAATAACTTGAATAAAGTTAAATTTAATTCATAATTTCCATAATTATTCTAATGGGATAACTAATACTTGATAATGCTTAAGGGATATTAAAATGTCAAAAGTAGCTTCCGAAGATACTCTTTTTATGATTGACGTTAGCAGAAGTATGTTTAAAGCGGATATTCTCGGTAAAAGTAGGATATTCTGGGCATTATTAAGTTTAAAGGAGATTATTGAAAGAAAGCATAAAAAAGATGAAAATGATAGATATTCCATTATTCTATTCTCAGATAAATCATATGAAAGTAAAGATTATGTTTATAATTTCAATGATTTATTCAAATATGTCGAGGAGAATGCTGAACTCTCAGGAATGACGCATTTGCCTCTTGATAAAGCCATTAAAATAATTATTAATGAAAAAAGAAAAATAGGACAAAAAATATTTAGGGTAATTATTATTTCGGACGGAAATATTCAACCCGCTATGTCTAATCCGATTAAATTTGCCAAAATTGCTAAAGAATTAGGAATTATTGTTGATGTAATAAGATTTGGAAGGGCGCAGATTACAGGAAATATATTGCAAAGAATTTCTGAGATTACGGGAGGTGCTTATCATTATATAAACGATGATCAAGAATTCTATCGTGTTATCGAAAAAGTTGCAGATAAGAAAAAAATTAAAGTCGCTACTTTATTTGATGAAAGCGCTCAAGATGAACTTGACACTTTAAGCAAAGACATTGCTTCCCCGCTTTTAAAAATGGAAGACCTCACAGAAGAACAGAGAAATCAAATTAATTTCAAAGAGTTAAAATGTTCTATATGTCACTCTGATAAATGCTATATATGCGAAACAAGTTTTTACGGTTGCGGTAGATTCTGCCCAAATTGTTTAAAACCACTCCATCTGCATTGTGCAATAAAATGGGCAGAAACCCAGCAGAAAAACAATAAAGGTTCCTCGGAAGATTATAAAGTATTAAGATGTCCGTTTTGTTATTATCTCTTAAAGATTCCAATTATCGTTAAAAAAGAAGTTCCTACTAATAAATCTACAGAAAAGAGTGTAGCCAGAAAGATCAAATTTTCTGAGGAAGCCGGAGAATTAATGATGTCTATTTGCGGACATCCCGATTGTGGTATAATGTTTGATGAATCCATCGATACCTATGTCTATAAATGTGAAGCTTGCGGAAGTTATTTTCATGAAGATTGCTTTTTAAAGGAATATTCCCAAACTGGTAAATGTCCGTATT
>CAZVTX010000273.1:0-5175 GCA_964629395.1 uncultured archaeon | reverse complement strand
AAATTAAATTATAATTCATCAAATTGAATTTAAATTTTCTTAAGATAAATTATGAATAAATGGGATATTGTTGCAGAATTTTATAATACAACATTTACGCTTTTCTTTTTTATTTGTGCGTTTTTAACCATTATAATCGCATATCGCGGATATAAAGCAAAAAATACTTATGGTGCGTCATCAACAGCTTTATGTGCAATATTTTTCATATTTTTCGGTTATTATAATAACATCTTTTGGTTTTTACCATATCCTTTCTGCGGATTTATGGTTTGGTGGATTGGTATTGTTTTAGGATTTTATATTATATTTGCAATTATTATTAGAACAATTATTAAAAAAATGAAGCTGGAAAAAAATGAAGGATTAAAAAAATTAGAGGAAAATGGTAAAAAACATCATCTCAAAAATTATATTGAACAGATGACGGATGAAAACCCTTATAAAGAGGATATTTCAATGAAAATGGAAACTATTAGAAAAAGTTTTCATCTTGCGGGACTTTTATTTATTTTCTCTTATTTCTGGTTTATTGTCCCGATTCCAGTTGCAACTCATGTGAATAACGCTATAATAGATTACATAAAGGAAACTGAATGGGTTTATAATATAATGTGGGGAGATATTCATGAACAATATCCTTATTATAAGGGAGATCAACAAGCAGTAATAGATCTTACTTTATTTGCTCTTATCGGAGCATTAGTATTAACTATTCTTTCGGATTTTATTCGGGTTCTTTGGGGTCCTGAATATTCTGCATTTAATTTTTTAACGAAAGCTGTTCTTAGGAAAAAAGAATATAATGCCGCCGGACCACAAATCTATCTATTAACAGGAATGATTTTTTCTTATATATTATTTCTTGAAGGTTTTGTTAACATTTGGATTATATTAACAGCAGTATTAATTGCTTGTTTTTCGGATGCCGCAGCAGCCCTAGTTGGAAGGAAATTTGGAAAACATAAAGTTAAGTGTGTTGGAGGAGATATTAAATCTTGGGAAGGATTTTTAGCGGGTGCGGGTTCTGCTTTTATAATAGGATTAATAGTCGGGCCATTTGGAGCGATTATATGTGCTCTTATATTCTTTTTACTTGATTATTTTCCTACAGTTATAGCAGATAATATTTTAAATCCTATTGCTATAACAGTTGGATTGGGTTTATTTTTTTGGATTACAGGATTACCAATTGGATGGAGTTAAAAATCTCATATTTTAATATTATTCCTTATTTTAATTAATTAATCATGAAGAATTTGATTGATGAGCTAAAAAACATAAAACTATTTATTTTCGATTTAGATGGTGTAATATATAGGGGACATAAACTAATCCCAAACGCTAATAAAGTTATTAATGACTTGCGAGACCTTTCAATCAAGATAGTATTCAACTCAAATAATTCTACGATAACCCGTCAAATGTATGTAGAAAGACTTACTAAAATGGGTATTCCTTGTGAGGTTTCTGACTTTTATACAAGTGCATATATTACCGCCGCTGAAATTACAAAAATAAAACCAAATTCTAACATTTATGTTATTGGTGATATTGGAATTAGGGAAGAACTTAAAGCTATGGGGCATACAGTAATTAAAAATGAAAAAGATTTTGGTATCGTGGATCTTGTAATTGTTGGACTTGATATTAAATTCAATTACAATAAATTGCGAATTGCACAGAAATGTATTCTTCAAGGAAAGGCAGATTTCTATGCCACGAATCCCGATGCAACATTACCTATGCCTGATGGATTATGGCCTGGTGCAGGTGTAATGGTTAATGCGGTTGAGACCTGTACGGGAAGAAAACCGACAAAGATTTTTGGAAAGCCCGAACCATATGGAATTGAATTGACATTAAAAGAACGGAATATTAAGCCCAAAGAAGCTTGTATTATTGGTGATAGGCTTGATACGGATATTTTAGCGGGTAATCGTGCAGGAATAAAGACAATTTGTGTTTTAACGGGAGTAACAACCGAAAAAATGATAAAAGAATTAGAACAAAATACAAAAAATAATGAAAATTTTGATGAGAACTTAAAACCCGATTTAGTAATATCCGATTTATCTGAATTATTTTGTTAATAAGATCATAAAAATTGGTCTCAGGATCTTTTATTGAAAAGAAATTATTTTTAAGAATTAATTTTTTAAAAAGAAATAGAAATATAAATCTGGAAAGTCTTATTAAAGATGATTTGAAAATGAATAAAAATAAAGATGGAATCGTTATTAAACTTGAAAATATAAGTAAAAGGTACGGAAAATTTCTGGCTGTCAATAATATAAATCTTGAGGTAAGAAGCGGTGAGATCATTGGATTAGTTGGACCTAATGGGGCAGGCAAGACCACGACTATTAAAATGATTGCTAAATTATTACGTCCTAATACGGGAAGGATTTTAATTCAAGATGATAAGGGTGATTTACAGAATATTTGGAAAAATTCAAAAAATCTTGTCCATTTAGGCTTCTTAATAGATATCCCATCGTTTTACGATGTAAGCGCATACTTACAGTTAAAATATTTTGCTAGACTTTTTAATTATCCTAAAGATAAATTAGAGAAGCGTATTGATGACCTATTAGTACGCTTCAACCTAATAGAATGGAAATATAAAAATGTTAAGACATTTTCAAAGGGAATGTGCCAAAAATTAGGTGTAATTCAAGCAATTATCCATGATCCAAAAATAATAATTTTGGATGAGCCGCAAACAGGTATGGATCCAAAAGCGAGATTGGATTTAAGGAGATTTTTAATTGAACTAAAAGAGCAAGGAAAAACAATCTTTATTGCCTCTCATATGCTATATGAAATCTCGGAAATATGCGATAAAATTGCGTTAATTGATCATGGAAATATCATCGCTTTTGATACTATTCAAAATCTTGAAAAGCTCCTTAAAACAAATGAATTAAAAATTTATTTACTAGAAGGTATTCCAAATGAGAAAATTGCCTCCATTTATAAACGTATGAAAGGATTACTTGAACCTTATCTCGATCAAAAACTAGATCCATCTATTTCAAATACTCCAATAATTTATAATCCTTCAAAGAAAAGTCTAAAAATTTATTATAATGGAGATCAATCATCAAAAGCGGAGATCCTGAAAATTCTGGTCAAAGAATTCGAAAATGATTTTTCAATTATAGAATATACTCAACCTAAAACATCTCAATTAGAAAGAATTTATTCTCAATTAATAAGTGAGGAGGGGAATTATTATTAAAGAACTAAATAATAGTATTAAGGAATTTGAAATAATAAAAACTTTAAATCCGATATATCAGACACTCATTTTTACACTGAAGAGACATTGGAAAAAATTTACAATTTTCGCCATCATTGAATTTTTAATTGTCTTTAGTTTTGGGTTTTTATTGTATGTACTTATACCAGAATATTCGATACCCTTAACGCAACAGGAATATTTTGTAGGATTCATTAGTGCTTTTTTGTATCTTATATTAATTTTTGGGACATGTTTTTTCTTTTCAGGAATTATCTGCTCAGAATTTTCAAATAAAACAGGTTATATTGTTTTCCCTAAAACTGGGAAATATAAATTTATTTTAGGAAAGTTTCTCGGAAATCTAATATACATACTCGGTATAACAACGATTTACTACACCTTTATGATCTTATTTGCATACTATTTCTACGGGGCACCCATCATAACAAGAATATGGCTTTCCTACGGGATTGCAGTGTTGTATGTAATTACTTTAAGTAGCTTTGTGACTTTTTTTAGTTCTTTTATGAAGAATGTTAATATGACAATCGTTATAACAATATTGATACTTTTAATTGCTTATAGTATTGCAGAGCAAATGGTTGTACTTTTCAATCCAGATATAGAACCTATTTTCTCATTAAATTATTTAGCTAATTTGTTATCAGCAACTCTTCAGAAAGATTTTCTAAAAAATGATAGTAATCGATATGAAGATATTAAAATTGAGGACTTTACATATAGGGTTTGGCTAACGCCTACAATTGAAATGGGGATAACAATAATGATAATCTATATAACTGTTTGCTTGGTTTTAGCAGCATTAATTTTCAAAAGAAAACAATTATAGGTGATTAAAAAATGAGAAAAAGTTTGATGATAAAAGCTAGTTTTTCGATGTTATTTATTATTATTTTTTTAAATACAATTTATATTGGTTATGCAGGGATATCATACAGCTTTACGATCCAAAAAGGAACAGATATTAAAACTGTAATAGTCTATGATGAAGATAAATGGAAAGATATTGTAGGCACACAAAAACCAACTGAATATTTTGGTGGCCAAGCGGATAAGGTTAATGCTAAAAATAAACAAACTTATCTTGCGTTATATAATTCAAAATGGAAATTAAGTGATTTCTTAATAGCAATGAATGTTCTAGGAAGGGAAATTCTAACTATCGCAATGTTATTGAATTATACAACTGAAGATATTGATAGTAAATACTCAAAAAATTACAACATATGGGTCATTTACGCAAACTATTGGAACTTCAATACATCTAACTTTAATGAAGTAGCAGATTATCCCAGTAAGGAAATTCCTATTATTAAAAATCCCGATGACCTAAAATCATTACTTAATGATTATAATAATTTAATTGAACTACTAAATTATACATATCTGCAAAAAATCGACAGTGATGATTTTTTGTTTAAATTGATTTTAAGCGGTTTAAGCATTCCAAGTCCGATTAATACTTATTTGAAAGAGCTGACAGAATCTTTAGATTGCAAAAATGTTAAAGTGAATGATAATAAAATAAAATTTGAAAAATCGGGTAAAGATAATTATTACGTGGAATTTATATTTGGAAATAATGGACTCATTAATACAATAAGTTTTTCAGATTCAAACGATGGAATCTTCTATAAAATAGTTAATCAGAATAGTAATATTATTCCAATCATTATTCTATATAGCATAGGTATTTTTTTAATAGGAATAATTATATATCAATTGAGAAAGAAAAAAAAGAGAGAAAAATATCTAATAAATGTTCTGAAAACATAAATATTTTTTTTTTATTATAATTTTAATTTTTAATTTTTTTACATTATTTAATTTGAAAGATCTCTTCACTTAAATAAGTAATAATTTAAATTTAATTCAAATCATTTTCATTATAAATTAAAAATTATATA
>CAZVTX010000272.1:0-5185 GCA_964629395.1 uncultured archaeon | reverse complement strand
CAAATTTTTTTTCCTATATTTATTCTGGATTTAATAATCAATTTTAAAAAAAATTAAAATTTTAAATAATTATATTTCAAGAGAACATATTAAAATCCCGTTGAGATATACCAGGAGATTTTTTCCGGCATTAATCTCCCGGATCTCAACGGTTTTTCCCGCTAATTTATAATCAATTGTATACCATTTTCCTTTATATGAAATCGTTCCGTTATATCTTATTTTTCTGAGAACGGGTTTATCTTTTTTCGGAATAATATCCGGCGAATATTGATGAGTTATTAGCAATTTCTCCTTATAATAAATTTCTATTTTATCCTCATATTCAAAAATATCAACTTTTAAACGGGCATAACCAGGAGGAATTTCAAAAATTTGTCCTTTATATGAGATATGGTTGCATTTATTTACCTTCCTCTGATTTAAATTATAAAGCCATTTATTCCAATTGATCTTTGCCCAAAGCGGTCGAAATATGCGATTTTCCTTTCTAAAATAGATCTTTGCAGGAACACATTTATCGGGAAGGCTACGGTGCTTTTTTTTGAAATTATACCACGATACCCATTCATTAAACTTTTGATTGAAATCTGTTAAAGAACAACCCGGATTTTTATTTACATAATTTCTGCCTTCCGGTAAAAACATCTGCTTTACGGTCCCAAACCATCTCTCCAGTTTTCCTTTAGTTTGAGGATGATTTGGGCTTGAAAAAATGGGTTTAATATCCATTGATTCAAGTAATTTAGAATATCTCGTTCCCAAATCATCAATTAATGCCCGAAATTGCCTGCCATTATCCGCTAAGATTTGATTGGGACGTCCATAGGAAATTATTGCATCTCTAATAACTTTTATCACATTCTTGCTCTCCTGAGTCCTAAAATATTCGGCAGATACAATAAATCTTGAGCAATCATCGAGTATTCCGATTAAATAGAGATGTCTTAAATGTCCCACCGTCTGAACTCCTGCAATATCTATTTGCCACAGATCATTAGGACATTGACGTTGAAATCTAATATAACCCTGCTTGAATTCTCTATTTTTAAAAGTTAACCCTTGATCACTAATAAATTTTCGAATAGTTGAAACAGAAGGGCATATGTTAGGGAATTCTCTTTTTAGAATGCTATATACCATAGGAGCACTCCGTTTAGGCAATTCCTCTTTTAATTCTATAATTCGGTTGAATACTTCTTGAGGATATTTCCGGGAACGGTTTTGCTTTTTTTTGATTTCATGGGAAACGGGTGATTCTTTTGCCCTACATTTCTCTAACCATCTGTATATCGTCCTTTCCGATCTACCGAATTGTATTGAAAGTTCCTTTATTGATAATCCTGAATTAAAATACAATTCCTTAACTAATTCATATAATTCAACTTTCTTCTTTTCTTTTAGGTCAATTGAGAGATGCACCTCTAATTTATAATTAAGCATTATTCCTCCAAATATGATATCATTTTTAAATGAATTTGCTAAAGGCGTGTTAGAAAATCATTTATAAGATGGTTTCTTTCTTTTCCTCTCATTTTTAATTTGTCAAATTTAATTACTGCCCACATACGGCAGTTGTCAAAAAAAAAGAAGAAAAATGTATATTAAAAATATCTAAATTTGTGACATTTTTTTATTACTGATGATTTGTCGTCAGTAAATTATTTTTATGTCACTAAATTACTGATTTTGTGACATTTTTTAATTACTGATCACATTAGCTTGGCAATATTTATATCTCTGAATATCAAGGTAATACGTTATATTTTTGATTTAGGAAAGCAAAAATAGGTGAAAAATGGTTTAATATCTAAATATTAATGTTAAGTTTATAATTATTAATTTTAAAAAATTGAAACTAAAAGATATTCAATAGTTAGATTTGGCATTCTTAAAAAAATTGAAATTCATTAAATCAGAGCGCTCCCTTATTTTTTAATTTTCCATAAATTATTGATATAAAACAATTCTAATATCTTGATAATTATGAGTTGGGAAGAGCGTGAAATCCTATTAGTTGTAAAGACATATCCTGAAAGAAGTAGGAAATATATAAATACGGTTTGCACAGCTGGGATATTGATGGATACTTATGAATGGGTAAGAATTTATCCAATTAGTTTTGATGTATATAGAACTAAACCTCTCAATAAATTTGTATTAATTAAAGCTCAAATTAAAAAAAATACAAGAGAAAGATTAAAAAGAAAAGAGTCATACAATATTAGAGATTCTACAATCAAGATTATTAATATGGATTTGGTAAATGCAAAAAAGAAAGGGGTTTGGGAAAGAAGGAAAGAGATTTTAGATAAATTAAAATCAGATTCCATTGAGGCATTAAAAGAGCAATCTAAAAAAGATCGAACATCTCTCGGAATTATAAAACCTAAAATTGATACGGTGAAGTTTAAACTTAAAAAGCCGATTGAAGAAATAGAGATAGATATAGCAGAAACAATTCAATTAAATTTATATGGAGAAAGCTTAAAAAAAGTGGATAAAATAGAAAAGATATTTTATTATAGTTTCGAGTGTTTTGGAAAGGATTGCAAAGGGCATCAAATGATTTGCACAGATTGGGAATTATTAGAATCTTTTAGGAAATGGAGAAATAAATACCATAATCCTGAAGAATTAAAGGAAAAATTGATTAATAAATATGAAACATGGATGAAAAATAGAGATTTGCACTTTATTTTAGGGACGCATAATAGATTTAATACATGGTTTATAATAGGTTTATTTTATCCTCCTAAAGTTAAAGAACGAAGTTTAACTGAATTTTTATAATAAAAAATAAATGAGAGCTTAAATTAATAAAGTTATATCATAAATAAGAACTAAAAATGAAAATAAGATTAGATAAAATAAAATTTTCTAGTTATGATCCTAGAGAGGAAATCGATGAGAATTATATTAATGAATTAGCGGAGAGTATTGAAAAGGATGGATTATGGAATCCTATTCTTGTAAAGAGATTAAATAATGGAGATTATGAAGTTATTTCTGGAGGGCACCGATTAAGAGCAGTCAAGAAGTTAGGTTGGAAGGAGATTGAAGCAAAAGTTTTGGATGTTGAAGAGGATATAGGGGCAATATTATCAATTAAGACAAATTTTCTTCAGAAGAATTTAACCGAAATTGAAGAGGCAAAAGCAATAAAAAGAATAATGGATGATTTTGGGTATACTCAGAGTGAAATTGCAAAAAAATTAGGTAAAAGTCAAACATGGGTCAGTAATAGGTTAGCATTAATATTAGATGTATCTAAAAGGGTTCAAGATGCATTAAATAATAATAAGATTTCGATGAGCCATGCAGTATTATTATCTAAGCTTCCTAAAAAGGATCAAGATACATTTTTGGATTATATTTTAGAAAATAACTTGAATATAAATGAATCTCGAGAATCATTGAAGAGATATCAAAATAATACAATCTTTACAATCGGTTATGAAGGAAAAAATTTAGATACATTTTTAGAGATTTTACAGAAGAATAAAATAAATTTATTAATCGATATTAGAGATTCAGGAAAAAGTTCTAATAAACCTGAATTTAATTCTGAGATATTAAAAAGAGAGCTTCAGAAGATTAAAATAAACTATTTACATAAACCAGAATTAGGTGTTATTTATCAAATTAGAGCACCTTATATTAAAGGATATATTTCTGATGATTCTTTTAAAGGATGGTATAATTGGCATTTAGAGAGTATAGAATTCAATTTAGAAGAATTTATTCATTTATTAAAAGAAAGCGGTAATTGTTGCTTAATGTGTATGGAAAAATATCCGCGACCAAATAAAGTTCAAAAACATTATTGCCATAGAGATATATTAGCAGAAAAAATATTAAATTATAAAAGTAAAGATCTGATTTTAAATTTTGAAAATAGAATTGACCTATAAAATAATTCATTTGAAATATCTTTTAAATAAATTATGCTTAAATTTTTAAGCAAAACAATAATAATGACCATAATAAACAGCTAATTTTGGTAATTAATCTTGAGTCAAGGATTTAGGCTTTTACGGCTTGAGTATATTTTCAGCGTGATTGTTCCGTGTTTATTTGCGATATATTTAAATGATTATTCGCTGCTGGATCATTTAGAGGTACTTGCGGGGTTCGGTTTTTGGGCGATTTGCGGTAATACTTTAAATGATCTTAAGGATATGGACGATCCTAATGATATAGAGACGCAGAAGCGGACAGAAGGATATAGCAAAAAAGAGATCGGTGTCTTATCGATTACCGGATTTATTCTCGGAGCAGCCAGTTTTATAAATCCCGTAAAGAATCATCCCGAAATCCTTTATTATCTGATTGCGATTGTTATTATGGTCGTTCTTTATTGCATAGCCTTAAAGCCCGTTTTAATAATTAATTGGATATTATTGGGCGTGTCGCATATGTGGTTTCCTTATTTTATTATAAAAATCAATGCGGGAGATTCAATAAATGGTTGGCCGATTTTAGAGTATTATGAATGGTATTTATTGGCATGTGCTTCTGCGATGGCGTTAGCAGGTAATTTGGTTCATGAGATTGTGGACGGCGATGCAATAACGAATTATTCCCTTAATACGCAGAAATGGATTTTGAGAATAGTGGCTATAGTATCTCTTATAATGGGAGTTCTTGCACTTATATTATTTCCCGACTTGGTGCTATATTTCTTTCCTTTTGTATTATTTCCGGTCGGGATATTGTATATTGCCCGTTCTGATGATTCGCTTCCGCACGGCAGGACATCTATTAAAGATACAGGCATTATTGCCGGTAATATGATATTTGCTTTTGTTATAATATTGATACTTGTGAAATGAGAATTATCGTTTTTATTATATTATTTATCGGGAACTACGGAAAAAAGAGAATAAAAAAGTTAAAAAAAATAAATTTGGAATAATTAAATATTTAATATTTTTCATGTAATAAGTCGATACCATCTTTTAATTAATAACAATGAAATTGAAATTGTACCCATAATAATGAATATATCATATCCATAAATAGACAATCCTTCTGAACTTTCTTTTTCTTCGCCACCAGAGTCACCATTGGTTTCCTCATTAGGAGCAATTCCGTATTTTAATAGTACACCATCTAAACTATATCCCATACCAAAACTTTCAGTTGTTCCCACAATATAAACATTTCCGGAACTATCGGCAGC
>CAZVTX010000271.1:0-5210 GCA_964629395.1 uncultured archaeon | reverse complement strand
ATAGTAGCATAAAAACCAGAGAAGCTACTCTAGGTAATAATCAAAAGGCAATTGATTTACTCGAAAAATTATTATTTATTTCGAGTAATAATATTGAAGATTTAAATAAATGTTTAAAATCGGAGCAAGATAAAATCAACGAAATAAATAGAAAAAAGAGTGAATATTATAAAAGGTTGAGTAGAATTGAACAAGAATTAGAAAACCTTAAAGGAGAATTTGATAAGGAAACTAAAGAATTAATAAATAAGAGGAATAAATTAAAAAATCAGATTGATAAATTAAAAGACAAATTAAATTCCATTGAAGAATTAGATTTCTCAGAAATTAAAGATAATTATAATAAAGTTGAGACAATTAAAAAGGAAATAGCTCATTATAAGGATGAAATAGAGAAATTTAAGAAACATATTGAAGATTTAGCTAAACAAAATGAGAGGGTTATTGAAATAAATAAATATTTAGTATTATTGTCGGATTTATGCGGAAAGGCAAGTGAAGGGAGATATGGAAACGAGAAAATTATAAAAATAGAATTGGACGGAATTCCTGAACTACGATTATCTTTTAATGAATTATTTAAAGTATTCAGGGAAAATAAACTTGAATTTAATCAGAAGGAAGAATTAAAAGAATATGAAAATAAAGTCGAAATTTTTAATCATAAAATAAAGAAAAATAGGGAAATTCTTAAGATTTTATCTGAATATAATAAGAAACTTAATGATCTTAAGGAATTAAGAAGAAAAATAAAAGATAAGAGTGGTAAAATCGATGATTTTATTGATTTTGATTCAAAAATTAACATTTTAGAAAGCCAAAAAGAAGAATTATCAAAAAAAATAAAAACTTTAGAAGAAAGTCAGGCAACTTCCCAGAATTATATCAATCAAATAAATAATAAAATCGAAAAGATTAAAGATATACCTTCTGAGTTAATGTTAAAAACCCAATTAAAAGAACTAAAGATAGTGCTTGATTCTTCTAAACCTTTAAAAGAAGCTTGTGATGAAAAAATTTTAGAGCTTCAGAAGAAAATAGAAAGTGAGCGTAATAAAATCGATAAAAATCGTTTTGAGAAAGAAACCTTGGAAAAAAAGGTTGAGTTAGTAAGGAAAGTTATTAATGATATTAAAAACAAAATAAAGCCTCAATTGGCATCATTCGGCTTTAGAGAGGTTGGAGAATTTATCAAGGATTTTAGCAATCATATTAAAAAATTCAAGAAGTATTTAATAAATACAGAGAATCTTCAAAAAAGATTGGAATCTTTAAGAAGGGATATTATATCAGTAATAGAAGGGAAAAAAATAAGAAATCAAACCCATTTAAGAATAATAAACGATGAATTTGATAAAATTTTCAAAGAATTGTATAATAAGGAAGAATTCTTTAAATACGTTTTTCAAGATTATTCCAAAATTAAGAGATTTGATATAGCAAATAAAACAATTATATTTGAAAGGAAAGATGGTTTTGAAGAGGCCCGTGATTTAGAAGAATTCTCGAGTGGAGAGAAGACATATGCATATTGCCGTTCAATTATCTCTATGACGGCGAATTATGCAAAATATAACATTGTTATTTTAGATGAGTCTTATGCCTTATTAGATAGCGAACATAGTAGAGATTTATATAATTTCCAAAAAGAGATGGTTAGAAAAAAAGCGATAACTAAATTTATTAATATACTTCCGCTAAAAGAGGATTTTAATAATTTAATTAAAGTCATAGAAAAAAATATTGAAAAGGAAAACAAATTGGGAAATAGTCAAAATATTCAATTACTAAAATCTCAACTTGAAATTATTCAAAAATTTCAAGAGGATGTCGATAAGAAGGAATATTATCAAGAAATACATTATCCGGATGAATTACGGGAAGAATTACCTATTAATTATAATTTTAGAATAGATACAGGACAAAATGAGGGGGAAGAAAAGTGGGAAGAGGAGGAAGAATATGAAGAAGAAAAATTAGAATTCTCTTTTATATTAGATGGTTCAAATATCGCACGCAATAATTTAAATTCCAAAAGAGCTTCAATAAAGGATGTTTTGAAATGTAAAAGAAGACTTCAAGAGTACGGTATCCCTGAAAAGAATATATTTATTATATTTGGCGCAGGATTGAGGCATTATCTTTCTCCGAAGGACGAAATTTTATATAACGAAATAATAAAAGAACGAAATATAAATCAAGCCCCTGCGGGGTGTGATGATGATTGGTTTATCATCAATTATGCGATAGAAAATAATTCCTATATCATTACCAATGATAGATATTTAGATTATCGGGGAAAATCTGATTTTTATGATTCTTTTATTGAATCCCATTTGATACACTATACCATAATCGGTAATAATATTATTTTTGAGGAAAAATTTAACCAAGTTTTAGAAAAACTTAATATACAAAAACATTAATAATATGGATATAATTTACTCAGTTTTATTGGAATTGCAACCATGTTCGAGTGCCGAAATATTGGATTTTATAAATTCAGATTTGTTTTATTATAGAGGTTATAAAAATCCCGGAGAGCTTACTCTTTCTCAAATAAATTATTATTTAAAAAAGATAATAAGAAATTCAGCCAAAATTTTCAGATTTGAATGTGAAAACGGATATAAAATTCGTTTTGGTTTGTCAAAATATCACGGATATACCCCTTCTGAACCGAGATATCTTAAAGTTCAAGGGAATATAGAGCATTGTTTGTATTGCGGAATGCCAATATACAATCATCATGGCAAAAAATACCATTTCGAATATAATTGCGATAAATATGATGGACAAAGCGAATATAAATTAATAAAAGTAGGTAAAATTTATGCAATAATCTCTCGACAGTATATTCACGGAATTTTAGATGACTTGCAATCATGTTATTTGCGATTGCCGGGTAAAAATGATAATTTAACACATAAAAACATTTTTTCCGAATTATGGGCAATTAATGAATATGCAAGAAAAAATGGACTAATAGATGCAGATCAGCTACTCACTCTTAAAGCTGAAGAATTTATATCATTAAAATAAGATTTATATTTAGTTCTTTTATTCATTTTCGGAGAAAAGCACGTTAAGACCAATCCCGTGGAAAAGATTTTTTCGATCCTTAAAAAACTTATTGATTTTCGGGGAAAACGTGATTTGGACTATTGGAGATTATTAATCCGTTATTTTTTTACAATTCACGAATGCCCCCAAATTTTAAAGGAATTTATTGATTCTTTCGATTTCCCGCCTCAGCACCTTCATAAATGCACTCTAAAATTATCAATATGACGCCCGATACAAGCTGAATTTTGTCGGAATAAAAATTAAAGGTGGTTAAAAATTTAAATCGTGAAGGGAAACTAAAAATTATCCATTAAAATAAGTCCAAAAGTTTAAATTTAAAATTTTTTATACATAAAATTATATTTTTACATTAATGAGTATTTGATAATTATGTCTTATTTTGAATGCCCAAATTGTAAAGCATTTAATCCTATAAATGCAAAAAAATGTATTCGTTGTAGTATTTCTTTTGAAGAGGAGGATGACATTTCAGAAGTAATTGATAAAAGAATTGTTTATATTATTGCCTCAAATGCAGATGAGGCAAAATTAGCAATAGGTGAATCTTTTGAAAAATATAAAAAGAGAATCGACTATACCGCACCATATGGCAGGGATAAAAATGGATTGGCTCATCTTTTTCCTATGGACAAAAAACATAAGGATGAGGTTGCTTATAGGGAAGAGATGGTTCCTAAATCGGATTATTATGGTTTAGAAATATTTAAGAGGGCAGAGCGACCTAAATCCGGAAAAAAAGGAATTATCGGTAAATTTGAGAATTCAGGACTTTTTTGGGATTTAAATCCAACTTTATATATTGGTTTTGTTTTATTTTTACCATTTATTATCGGTATTCCCATTTTATATTTATTTTTATTTAAGGATATAAGAATATTTTATACATCTTTAAAAGAAACTATTGTTTTAGGTTTACCTTTTTTTCTTTTAGTTTATCTTTTCCATATTATAATAGACTATGCACATGACAAATTGGAATCTTTATTAAAACCTTATGGCAGAGAACATAATACGATAAAATTACTTTTCATTGATGAACTTGAATTCTTAAAATTTTCAAAGAAATTTTTCAATAAAGTTTATTCTATGAAATGGATGATTTTAGGTTTTATTGGAGGTTTTTCTTACTTAAGTTATTTTCTCATAACATATTTTGGAGATTTAAACGCAGTAAGAGCATCTTTAAATGTTGATTTACCCGATTGGGCATTTATAGTTGTAGTTATTTTCGTGACCCTTTATAATATGGGAATTGCAGCAATATTAGCATTTGTATCCGCGTTATTTCCCGGCATTTTTTACGGATTATTTATCATCGGAAATTTAGGGAAAGATCGTTCTAAACTCAGCATTACAAAATATAAAGATATGATTAATACAATTATTGATAAAATAACCGAAGCCCAATTGAAAAAAAAGCCTTTATCTGATTTATACGGAAGATTAGACATTTCGGGAAGAACTTACTATGAATTTCAGCGTGCAAATAGAAAAATAGGAGAATTCCTTTTTAATGTCGCATCCTACTTCATATTTTTAAGCGTATTTTACGGAATTCTCATATGGATTGCCAACCTTTTTAATTTAATTCCCGAAAATCTAAAATTAAATTTGCAAGCTTTTACAATTGCAACAACCATCTTTGGAGTACTTAGTTTAGGAATCTTTCTTTTACCTCAATTAAAAATTCATAAATTTCTAAAAGATTTTAAATATACATTAATAGATAATTACTCTTCTTTAGTATCCCGTTTAGAATATCTATATTTTGAATCTTTTATTCATCCGGAAATTTTAGAAAAAGTTGACAGAAATTGGAAAACAAGAAAAGATATTTTAAAAGATATCCAATTAATTAAAAATCTCATTAAAGAGTTTAAAGAATACGGTACTTGGAGTTATGATTTTCCTGAAATCATGAAGTTTATTTTAGTTGCTGGATCAACTACGATTCCAACCATATTATCTTTTTTAGAAATTTCAATATAATCTTTTTTTCCCACATTTTTATTAATTTTAAGATATTTTTAAATCAATTCTTATTTATACATGGTCAAAACATATTAATTTACTTAAGTTTTGCATTTTTTTCAAATGAATTATAAAGATCTTAAATTTATTGG
>CAZVTX010000270.1:0-5240 GCA_964629395.1 uncultured archaeon | reverse complement strand
CCTACTTTGGGTTTCACAATGGTTCCCAATAATGGCCTTTTATCAATTTTTAATAATTTACGTATCCCCTCAATCCCAAATTTAGGACCTTTATAAGCATTAATGATATCTTTAGGAAAAGAAATATCTAAAAGTCTTAAATTTTTAATTGCCTTCATTCCATAAATATTTCCTGCAATAGCACTTAAAATTTGAGACATATTCCCCGCTTCAAACAATTCTTTCGTGTAAGCAATCTTGATAATATTATTTTCTTTATCAATGTAAAAAGTTGATGGTTTTAACCTTTCAGCAATTTCTTTGGACATAGTGACTATATCCGTCCATGTACCTATTGAACTTTCTTTGGCAATTTCTTCAGAAGCTTGTTCTATATTGGGACAAAATTTAGGATCATACTCTAAATAATACATTGCAATAAGGTCATTTTCATTGGGCTCATAATCTAAATTAACATAATGAATCGTTTTCATTTCACCTTTTTATTTTTTTATAACTTAAGAATAATATGAAAAATTTTATAAAAATAATATGAAGAATTTAAAATCAAAAAAATTTTATAAAATCATTTATTTTCTTCATTGTGATTAGATTATGAGTGAAGAAAATACTAAGATAATTACCGTAAATGTTAAAGACCTTAGTTTTAAGGGAGAAAATGTAATTGTAGACCTAATTAGATTTATAGCTGAGCAAATCCCTCAAGCCGATATTAAAAGAGAAGGAAATCAAATCTCAATTGAAATACCTGAGAAAATATCTAAAAGAGCTATTAAATTAAGAATTAAAAAATTTTTATATAGAAAGCATTTAGACGCAGATTATAGACCCATTTCATATCGTACAGCTGATGAAGATGGATATATTATTAAAGAGAAAAAAGCTATAGAATTAAGTTATTATTAAATTCTTTTAATTATTTCGTTTTAGATTTATTTAAAATCTATAAATTATCTATTCTGATTGATTACTTTGATTGATAATAAAGAATTAAAAATAGAATCCATATCAGATCTTCAAGAGTATATTAATCTAGCAAGTTTATTTGAATTATGCGGTTGGCCTAAGCCTGGAAATGTCCATAGGACAAAAGATTTTAAAAAAACCCGATTTGAACATTATTTAGTGTCAATAACAGCCGTACAAAAGCATTTTAGAGATTTTGTAAAAAAGGTGTTTAAACATTCTATAAACATCGGTGAAGATTATAGTTTTGTAAGATTAGGTGAATTTTTTAAAATAGCTGCAAGAACAATGGTCGAAAGTCAAAATGGCGGAAATACAATCTTAGGACATTTATTAATATTAGCCCCCCTTGCTGCCGCTGCTACAATATGCTTAAAGAGCGGAAAGAAAAATATAAAAAATTTTATTTTCAATCTTAAAAAAGTTATTAAAGATGCAACTGAGATTGATACATTAAATTTATATGAGGCAATTCGAATTTGTGAACCCGGCGGATTAGGAAAAGTTGAAAAATATGATATTAATGATAAGAAATCAGATGAAATGATTAAGAAAAATAAAATAACCTTAAAAAAAATCTTTGAAATCTCAAAAGATTATGATTTAATTGCCAGTGAATATGCAAATAATTTCCAAATAATTTTAAATGAAGGTTTACCTTATTTTTTTGAAGTATTCAATAATACTAATGATATTAATATTGCAACGGTAAATACATTCCTAAAGATTCTGGCAGACCATCCTGACACTCTAATAATTAGAAAATCCGGAGAAAAAGTTGCTTTAGAAATATCTAAAAAAGCTAAAGAAATTTTAGAAAAAGGAGGTATTGCTAATAAAGAGGGTTTAAATCTTACTTTAGAATTAGATAATGCACTCCAAGAGAAGGAGGGAAAAACAAATCCCGGAACAACGGCGGATCTTTTGACCGGAGTTATCTTTTGTGCATTATTATTAGGTATTAAAATTTAATCTAAAATTAAATCAAAAGGTGTAAAAAAATGGAATTTTGTGACGAATGCGGAGGAATAATGTTTCCCCGTGATGAAAATGGAATAAAAGTTTTTAAATGTAAATGCGGTGCAACAAAACCTTTTGATGAAAGTAAATCAAAATCATATAAACTTGTTCAAAAGATTGAGCATAGCGAAAAAGAAGAACTTATATCTACTAAAGAAATTTTAAAATGGAAGGAAGAGAATCTTAAAAGCACAATTAAAGGATTTAAATGTTCCAGATGTGGGTATGACAAAGCTCATTTAGAAACACGTCAAACAAGAAGGGCAGATGAAGGTATGACGCACTTTATCGTTTGTCTAAGATGCGGAAAAATGAGAAAAATTGGAAGTTAATCAAATCCTTGTATTAATTAAAATATTTATAATTTTATCTTTATTAAAATCGGCAACATCGTATATTTTTACAATTTTTTCCTTGCTTTTCAAACCCAAGATAATTTTTATCTTATTAGCAGGAATCTTTAAAACTTTTTTAAGAATATCAATTAATTCTTTATTGGCTTTATTCTGAATAGGTTTAGATTTTAACCATATCGTTAAAAAATTACCATCATTGATAATTTTTTGCTTTTTTGCATTTGTTTTCACCTGAATCTTTAATAAAAAAGAATTATTTGAATTTTTTTCTAAAAAGCTCATAATTATAAACACTTATAGGAATTTAATTTAATATTAATTCATCAATCTTTGATTTCAACCGCTTATAAGAGGGGATTGATAACCTAATTCCACCTGCGAGTTTATGCCCTCCACCCATTCCTCCAAATTCCTTTTTGATTCTATTAATTATCGTATTTGCCCCAATTCCGTCATGTTCTTCTAAATATTTTCTCGTACATCTTATACTTAATTTAATCATATGATTTTTTGTTTCTTCTCCGCCTAAAAGTAAAACTTTATGCGGATTAAGAATTTCGTTTACGGAAGCAAAGCTGGCAGTATCAGACCAATTACTTGGCGGTATTTTTCCTCTTGCTTCTATAAAGATTGCATGTTTAGTCTCATATCTTGGTAATCTAAAAAAGGTTTTTAGATTTTTGACCAAATTAGATATATATTCATAATAAGTGGTTATAGCAAAATGAGTAATAGATTTGCGTTGTATTATTGATACCGCAGCACTTATATTTTTAAAGCATAATATATTTAACAATAAAGCATGTTCAAAAGCAAATTTTAATAAACCTTGTTTTTCGGGAATTAATGCATAATGCCCTAATTTAATCTTATCGGAAATTTCCATTATCCTTTTTTGCTCTTCACGGGATAATTTGGAAATTTTTTTGTTTGGATCAATTTTTATCCTTTTAAGGGCTTTTTTAATTGTTTGATCATCTTCTCCACCAAAACCCTTAATAAATGGTAATATACTATATTTTAAACTATTCTTAATAGTATCATGCATGCTACCAAAAAGAATTATACCTTCTTTATCTATAAATATTTCTTCCTCTAATACCTCATCATAAATCTCTCTATTGAATGATTCCAATTTATCCATCGATCTTAGGGTATCTCCTGCAATTCCTATTATTGCAAGCCACCCTTGCTTGATAATCGATGGTTTTATTTTTTTAGCAAACATATAGGTCAATGTAGCTCCGGCAATGTGATCTAAACCATCAAATCCGTAAATAGTAGGGTTAACGAAATGCAAATTTTCAGGAGGCTCAAAATTATTAAAATTAATCCCATCTACTTCATGATGATCCAAAATAAAAAAATGTTCTTTTCGACTCTCAATAATAGGAATTAACTCTGATAAATTAGAGCCTACATCTGTAAAAATAAATGCCTTTTTATCTGATGATACTTTACTCATAATTCCTTTCAAATAATTTGACCATGATAACGAACGATTGTATATAAAGTAATCATGAGGTAATCCCATTTTATGAAGTAAATTTAGTATAATATGAAGGCTGCTAATCCCATCAGCGTCATTATGACTTATTGCGACGACATTATCAAAAGAATTATCCACAAAAGTATCAACGGCGTTTTCCAGGTCATCCATAAATCTCTTTAGGTTAGGTCTCTCAAGCATTTAAATCATTTAATATATTTAAAAACTAAATTTTGGTTTTGTAAAAAAATGAAAATAAATTCAAAAAATATTCTAAAAAATGAATTTTCTAATGAGAAAATTTATTTAATGTCTGTTAATTTTTTGACCTAAATACAAGAGAATTTTAAATTGGAATGAATCTTTATCAAAAGATTTTGAGGAAAAAATTTAGGAAATTGCATGTCTTCTTATTAATCCTTGCTTTTTTATCTCCAATTTTATTTGGATTAAATTATAGATATAATTTTTCTTTAAATTACGGTAAAATTAAAGAAAATTTTGTAATTGAACCTCAAGCACTTTCCAGATATGATTTTAAACCAATTTTAGAAGAAGAAAAACAAGGTCTCGGATCTATAACTGTTTCAAATGCCTCTTTTAATGTTGATAAATTAGGTTTTTATCTTTTAGGTTCTAAATATCCATTATTGGATGATTATCAAACCAAGGCATTAAATTTAACTTTTGGAGGAATTCAATTTGTTCAAACTATAAGAAATGCGAGAAGTGATAATGTCAATCCCAATATTACCGAAAATTTTATTATTACTTTAAGATATAATGAAACAATTAAAGTTCATTATAATTTATCCAAGCCAAACGAAGGTTATTTAATTTATAGAACTATATTTTATCCAGCTCACTTAAATGGATTTTATATCCTCAAGAATAATTCAAATCAAATAATTAAACTTAATGAATCTAAAAATTATGAGATTATTGAATATGATTTTGTAAAATTTAATTATAAGAATTATTTTAAAGATGAAAATGATGTATTTAATTTTACGATGTATTTAATATGGGATTATAATATTACCATACAAAATTGGGAACTTTTTCAATATAAAACTGTAAATTTTATAGATGATAAAATAAATACAATAACTCCTAAGTTTAATTATAAATTTGAAGTTGAGGGTAAAACATTCAATTCTTCAAGTCCCCCATTTAATTTTGCTGAATATGAAAAATATTTAATAGATGCTGATAATGTTGACTTAAATTTAACCGTTCTTTTGGATGACCGGGAATTATTAAAAGATTTTAAATTAAAATTAAATAATCAACTTATTTCAAGTAATAAATTTAATAACTACTTAAATCCCGATAACTCTATAAGTACTGATTTTGACATAACCGCAGCTGATAATTCATTTTACTTGAATTTTACAGCAGATTTTACA
>CAZVTX010000269.1:0-5247 GCA_964629395.1 uncultured archaeon | reverse complement strand
TAATATCTTGATATTCGCTTAAAACTTTAATCTCAAATTCATGAAAAAAATCTTTATCTCTCATAAAAATTATTATGCCATTTTTAATTACCTCAAATAAAAATCGCGGCGGGGCGCCATTTAAAATTCTTAAATCAATATTGATTCGATAATCAAACATTATTTCAATTTTTAAACTGAGCTCAATTGTATAGAGATAATTGGGGTTAAAATTTTCATTTAAGAGAATTCCTATATCAATATCACTAAATTCTGTCTGATAACCAAGAGCATATGATCCGTATAAATAAGCTAATTTAATTTCTTTTAAGTCCTTAAAAATAGCATTTAAGACCCTCTTTAATTTCCTTATCGAAATTATCTTATACTTTGGTCTTTCCATATCAACTTAATTAAAATTTTTCTATAATATAAATTTTATAAAGATTTACAATGCTATTGTTATTTATAAATGAAATTATTCTCTTTTTAGATTTTTCATTAAGAAGCAAAAAAATTGCATTAGTAATTATATTCGGAATAAATATTTATAATATCTCTTTAGGATTTTTAAATTAAGATATATATAGAATAAAAATTGGTGAAAATGCATTAGAAAATGTTGAAAAAATAAATGATTTTAAAGAAAAATATATAAAAATTTTAATCCTTAAATACTAAATTTAGTAACGCTGAAAGCTATGATGATTAACCCAATAATCTTTAAAATAATAAATAGTAAATATAGAAGGAAGCGAATATCATATCCATATATAGCAACGAATAAAGATACTACAAATTCATTAACAAGTATTCCTCCTATTGCATATATCACTAATCCGCTTAACATTAAAAATGATGGTTTACGTAGTCCGGGTATTTTTATTCCGATATATAGAAAAATAAAAAGCACCAAAAATGCTCCTACGCCCGTTATAATTCCTAATTCTGAAACAAATGTGAAATCTTCTGCGGTTTTGACGGGGTATGCTAAAACGATAATTTCGCCAATAATTATAATATATACAAAAATTCCTTTTAATTTAAATTTCAAAGCCTTCTTATCCAAAACATATAATACAAACGCGAAGCCTGATGCACTAATGACCCCACCGATTTTCCAAATTAAAACATTGGGCATTAAGTGATATGTCGTATGATCTAATTTTGTTAAAAAGAAATCAAAATAAAGATAAAATAATCTCGAAATAAGCAATGAAACGATAAGAACAAAAAAAGCGGTAATAAAATTTAGAGAAAATTGTCCAGTCTCTTTTTTGCTATAATAAATCCTCTTGCCCAAATAAATTGAGAGCAACAATTTTACAGAAATAAGAATAATTGTTAAAGCTAAAAAGAAATTTAATTCAAATGCAGAAATTTGAGTTGTCATTTTAAAACCTCAATAAATTATCAAATTAAATATGATAAATACAATAAAGAAATTAATAAATATTTCTTTACTAATTAAAATTATTTTTGAGCTTTTAATGATTTAAGGATATAATCGGTAATATATGTACTTGTCTTATCTGCTTGATTCTTATAATTTACATAGCGAAAATTAAAAACGCATAAAGGACATGAACTTACAATATCTTTAGTTTTCATTTTTTCGAATAATTTGGCACCAATTCGAATACAAATACTGCTATCGACACCTCTAATTCCAGAACCAGCACCGCAACACGGGCATTTTTCATGCTCTTCACTAAGCTCATCTATTTTCAAACCGCACTTTTCTAAAAGTTCTCTGGGCTCATTAAATAGCGGTGTTTTTGCATTCTTTCTACCCAATCTACAAGGATCGTGATATGTTATTTCACCTTCAATTGGATTTAATTTTATTTTTCCTTCTTTCATCAATTCATAAATTATATCAATAACATGCCTAACTTCGATATCATAATTCTCGATATATTTCGGATATACCGAATTAAATGCATAATAACAGCCCGCACATGTAACTATTAATTTTTTTATTCCTAATTTCTTGAATAATTCGAAATTTTCCTTGAATAATTTTTTTGCCAACTCCAATTTACCTGATGAATAAATATATTCTCCGCAACATGGTTCATTTCTTAAAATCTTAAAATTATAGCCCGCAGTTCTTAATATCTCATAAGGAGCACTTGCACTTTCCTTAACTCTAAAAGATGACATGCAACCGAAAAAAAGCAGCGTGTCTGAATCTCTATCTTCAAATTCTTCGGTTTTACGATATTTTTCAGGGAGCCAATCTAATCTATTTTCAGACACGCCCCCGACTGAATTTTGATTATCAACAATTCCCTTTATTATCTTCTCATGAACCTCTAAAGGACCTTTGCCTTTTTCAACCAATTTAATTTTTGAAGCATGAACAATCTCGGAAATAGGAATTGATTGGACGCAAACTAAATTACACATTGAACACAATGTACATGTATAAAGACTAATAATATCATCATCGGAGATATCTTCATTATTAAATACCTTTTTAGCAATTTTTAACCGACCATTGGGAGATTGCGGCTCGTTTTGTGTCACTAAAAACGTATCACATGACTTTAAGCAAACCTTACAATCAAGACAAGAGTTTATTTTTTCAATAATCTCAGCATCATCCATTTTTTATCATTTTGAATTTTTTAATAATTATTCAATATACATAATAAGTAAAACCCTTAATTATTCAAAAATATGGATAATTATAAATATATATATTAATATTAATAATGTAAAAATATTTTAATATATTAGAAATGGGCTCAAAACTAATCTCAATAAGAGAAGATATTTATTATAAATTAAAAAAATTAAAAAAGCCAAATGAAAGCTTCTCAGAAGTAATAGAAAGGTTAATATTAAGTCATAAAAAAGATCCTTTAAGACATTTTGGTATTGGAAAAGAATTATCACAGGATATAATTAATATATTTGAAAAAACGATTATTGAATCCCGAAAAATTGATAGAATGAAATTAATCGAAAAAAATAATAATCTCTGGTTTAAAGAAAATGATTCTTGTTGATACTATGATTATTATTGATATCTGGAAAGGAAATTTAAATGTTAAAAAATGCCTAGAAAAGTATAAATTTGAACCATTGGCCATTTCTGCAATTTCTATACAAGAAATTTATGATGGATTAGGATATACAAAAGTAAAACTAGGTGATTTAGTATATAAAAAAATTAAAGAACAATTTGAAAGCATACTTGATGATTATTATATTATTCCTTTAGATTTAAAAATACTTAAGAGAGCCGGAATCATAAAAGGGGAATTACGTGCAAAGGGAATATTTATCGATTATGGAGATTATATTATCGGAGCTACAGCACAGGTTATGAATGCCGAAAAATTAATAACAAGAAATCCTGATCATTTTAAAGAATTTAATATTTCAATTGAATCATACGAATTAGAGTAAAAAATTAAATTATTAAAAAAAATAAGTTTAAATAATGAAATTTTACATTAAATCTCATTTCATTGAATTTAGAAATAATTCTATCAAATCTAAAACTTTTAATTCTGAATTTAATGAATTAATAGCATCTCCTAAATTTCTATAACAAAATGGACATGTGGACACAAGCACTTCTGCATTCGTTTCTTCGGCTTGCTTTATGCGATTTTTTGCCATTTCTAACGCAAGTTCAGGAAATCCTTTCTTTACACCCCCGCCAGCATCGCAACATTTTGGTATTGGAAATGAATTACTTGATGATATAAAAAAGAATTTCAAAAATACTAATTAGAATCCACAAAAATCGATAAAATAAAATCATTAAAAAGAATTGAAGAATTATGGAGAGATATTAAATTTTAATTATTTTATAAATATTTTGTCTCAATCCAATTTTCTAATTCTAAATATAATTTTTTCAAATTTTCAATTTGTTCCTCCGTTGCATCCCAATATCCCCGATTTTTCGCTTGAAGCATGTTTTTAATAATATCCATCATAGCAAAACGATTATTCTCTATTAAAGCATTTCTTATTTCGTCATTTTCGATATATTGTTTATATGATTTATCCCATATCCAATTATCAACATCATGAGTTGTTGCAGCTAATCCAAGAATGTTTTCAACCCTTTCTGCTACTTTCTGAGCACCATGATACTTATGATTAAGCATGGATTTAATCCATTTCGGATTTAGGGTTCTGGTAATTGCACCCTCTTTAATATACTTACTTAATTTATCTACATTGATATTTTTTTCCGAAGTATCCGCAATATATACATTTGCTTTCTTTCCGCTTAATTTTTCGAATGTTTTTGCGAGACCTCCGGTAAATTCATAATAGTGATCTAAATCGACGATATTATATTCATTAGAATCCCTTATTTGACTCATAATATCAATATTTTCAATTATATTAGAAAATGTATCAGGTGTTCTCTTAATATTTCTATTCTTCATATATGCATAGCACATGTTATTCATATAATCATCTGCCAATTCATCCTCAGAGCCCCATTTACCTGCCGAAATTATATCCGTTAAATTTGTATTATACTTTCCAGGAGGTGGACCAAATACACGTGCGGTTGGGTTTTCAATACCTTTCTTCTGTAATTCAATATAACTTTTTCTAACGAAATTCTTATCTAAAGGCTCGTCTAAAGCTGCGACTGTTTCAATCACGTTATTAATTAATTCTAATAAATACGGAAATGTATCCCTAAAAATTCCGCAAATAGTTACAAGAACATTAATTCTCGGATGCGTCATTTCTTCTAATGGAATAACTTCAAATTCGGTAGTCCATATTGACTTATTCTTCACAGCCCTTACTCCTAAATAATTAAAGATTTGTCCTATAGTCTCACCTCCAGTCTTCATTGTTTCAAAAGCCCATAATACAACGCTGACCGTTTCTGGATAAGTACCATTTTCTTCATAATATTTTTGAATTAATTTATCCGCAATCTCTCCGCCCCGTCTATATGCTGTAGTATTGGGAATTAATCTCGGATCAAATCCATATGAATTTCTGCCTGTTGGAAATACTTGAGGTGAACGGATTGGATCGCCGCCTAAACCCGGTTCTATATAACCCCCTTCTAAAGCATGAATTAAATTACTTAACTCAAAAGAATTATTTATATTTATTATTAAATTACCTATCCAGCGGATTAGAATCTTTTGCTCTTCTTGTGTTAAAACATCACCGAAGAAATTTTCTTTCAAACATAGATTTAAAAGAGAATCATCAAATAAGAATACTTCAAAATAAATTTTATCAAGTCTTTTAAAGGATTATTTA
>CAZVTX010000268.1:0-5333 GCA_964629395.1 uncultured archaeon | reverse complement strand
TAAAATAATTAAAAAGAAAATCAACGATTTTTAATTCATAATTAATGAATTTTGATAATTCTGACCTTGAACTTTTAATAATGCTCATATCCTTTTTTGTTAATATGATATCATCCATTATTTCATTCGGATAAATCGGGAAGGAACCACCGTGTTTTAAAACATATCGTGTTGCTCTTACATCAACATTAATATTCAAATCGGGAATACCTAATAGAGAAGGAATGTATAAATCTGAAATTTCTCCCAATTTTCCGCGAAACTCTCCTGTAGCAAAATGCAGGGTTTTCCAGAATTTTGTAAGTCTCGGCTCAAGCATTAATGCAGTAGCAATATTAGTTAAAGGTCCTGTGGCAATGATCTCAACTTTACCGGGATTGTTCATTACGGAATTGATAATAAATCTGGCAGCTTCCGTTTCCTTACCGAGATCATCGGGAGTTTTCGCTCCAGGATAAATAGGAATTTTTTCCATTCCCAATATTTTTAGCACATTTTTGGCAGCCTTTACGCATACATCTCTGGGAGCAACGCCCATCATTATGGTAATTCCTAAAATCTTTACATTAGAATCTTTTAAAGCGTATATTAATTCCACGCCCCCATCGGGATCCGTTATTTTTAACCAGGGTAACCAATAATGTCCTTCCTTCCAAACGCCATCCCGAAATAATCCGACATCATCATCAATAATAATTAATCTTTTTTCTTGTTTTTCCTCCATGGTTGAATTTTTAGAAGTTTTTAAAGATTGAGAAGGAAAGGAATAGTCTTTTTTTAAGATACCGGTAATTTTAAGTATAAAATAAAGAGGAATAACAGCAACTCGTCCTAAAATTCTAATTAATTTCCATATCATTATTTTTAATATTATATTGATATTCTTTAAATATTAATTGTTCATTAAGATGTTTAGGTGATCCATTTGATAAAGAATAAAGTTTTTTTATTTGGACTTGATAATTCCGGGAAAACTTCCATTGTAAATGCTATTAAGAAAGAACCTGAGCCCGGGAAGACCAAGCCTACAATAGCTTTTAATATAAATAGTATTATTCTAAAGGCTACCGAGTTTGTAATTTGGGATGCTCCTGGACAGGTTCTATATAGAGATAAATGGAAGCGCGGGATGCTCGAGGCGGAGATCCTCTGTTTTATTTTGGATACTGCAGATCTTGAGCGTTTTGATGAGGCAAAAGAGGAATTAAATAAGATTTTAGAGAATCCAGAAAATAGAAATCTCCCGCTTGTAATCTGTTTTCATAAAATGGATTTAGATGACGCAAAAAAGAATTTGCCGACGGCAAGAGGGATGTTTCAATTACCTCCTTTTGATGAGCGGAAACTATATAAGTTAGAGACTTCGATATATATTGACGAGACAATAGAAGCACTTAAAGATAAATTTATTGAAATAATCGAGCAATCAAGATGGTGAAATAAAGAAAAGAATAAAAATTAGAATTATAATAATTGCGTAACCAGAAAAATAAGCAATCCGATTAACATAATAATTGGAGGTATCTCATAGGGGAAATCCGGAAAACTTCCCGCCCAAAATTCCGAATCCATAACATGTCCGAGCATTATTAAAAGTAATCCAACAATTAACCAAATTGCCTTTTTTCTTACTTCGCCTGTTCCTTTTATCGCAATATACATATACATGAAAAAAACTACGCTTATACTGAATGGAATTGTGATATTTATAATGTTTAAAGCCAATTCTCTCTCAATTATACCCGTGAGGCCAATTACAGCAACCGCAAACATAACTATAGAAATGGCAACAAAAATACCCTTTGTACTTTTAATCATTTGTGTTTCAAGGACGTAAAGCCAAAATATGAGTCCTATTGAGCCGGCTACATAACCGAGAGAAGTATAGAAATCGTAATTTTCAGGGATATATACCGCAACAATATAGAATATCCGCATAAGGCTAAAAAAGATGAAAAAAATGCCATAACCCAAATATAGCCATTTCTGGCTTTTTAATTCCATCTTATTTGCCTTTATAATAAATAATAAAGCACCAATAAAGCATACGCTTATTGTAATTATCCATAGAACTAATGATATTCCTCTATAATACGTACTATAATCAAAAACTTCCGGAACTTTAAATAACAATTAGCTCACCGTTTTTTTTTAATATTAATTCAATTAATCTAAATACGATATAATTTGTAATAAATATAAGTTTTAGAATTTTGAAAGTTATTTTCTTTTAATAATAATCCTATTTAAAATTATGAAATAAAGAGCGTAAATTTAAAACAAAATTCTGAATATTTTATTTAGGAAATTAATTCTAAATAATCCAATAAATTGGTGTAAATTATGGCAAAAAATGAGATTTTACCTAATATTTATTATGTAGGCTATGTAGATTGGGAGGTTAGGAATTTTCACGGTTATTCCACACATAAAGGGACTTCTTATAATGCATATATTGTAAAGGGTGAGAAAACGGTATTAATAGATACCGTAAAGCGGCCATATTTCGGATATTATCTTGCAAATATAAGGGAAGTTTGCGATCCAGCTGAAATTGATTACCTTATTATGAATCATATTGAGCCTGACCACTCTGGAAGCTTTCCGTTCATTTTAAAGCATTTACCTAATGCAGAAATAATTACTTCCCAAAAAGGTGTTGAAATATTGGAGGCTTATTATCATGATGAAGTTGAGGCTGAAAAGTTTAAGTCCATTAGAGCCGTTAAAGAAGGTGATACACTTGATATTGGAGCGGGAAAAGTTTTCACATTTGTTCCTATTCCGATGATTCATTGGCCTGATTCGATGGTTTCTTTCATGACCGATGAAAATGGTAAAAATATTTTATTTTCTAATGATGCTTTTGGGCAACATCTTGCAACCTCAAAAATTTGGGATGATGAGAATGAATTAGCCGAAATAATGTGGGAAGCGGAGAAATATTATGCAAATATTTTATTGCATTTATCAGGACTTATAAAGAAAACCGTTCCGAAAGTAGCAGCACTCCCTATTGATGTAATTTGTCCTTCACACGGAGTTTGCTGGAGGACTCATATAGGAAAGATTGTAGAAGCATATACAAAATGGTCTGCCGGAGAGATTAAAAAAAATAGCGTATTAATTGTTTATGATTCTATGTGGGGTAGCACCGAAAAGATTGCAAAAGCATTATATAAGGAGATAAAAAGTCGCGGAATACCCGTTAAACGATATAGATTAACTAATGTAGATTATTCCGATGTAATTACGGAAGCAATGAAGGCAAAAGCAATTTTAGTTGGCAGTCCTACACTTAATAACGGTTTGTATCCAACAGTTGCGGAATATTTATCATACCAAAAAGGTTTAAAACCGATGAATAAAATTGGATTAGCTTTCGGTTCCTATGGTTGGGGTGGAGGCGCTGTTAGAGAAATTATTAAAGAATTGGAGGCTGCTAAAATAGATGTCATGGAAGAAAAAATAGAGATAAAATTTGTTCCGAGAAAAGAAGAATTAGATTTTAAAGATATTGTAGATAAATTAATTGAAAAGATGGGGTAGATTTTATGGATTTTAGCTTAACTCCTGAACAATTAGAGTTACAAAAGAAAGCACGGGAATTTTCTATTAGTGAACTCTTACCAATAGTTCATAAATATGATGATTTAGGTATCACTCCTGTATATGTGATTAAGAAGGCTTGGGAAGCAGGGCTTATGAATACGGGAATCCCAAAAAAATATGGCGGGTCGGGAATGGGGCTACTTGAAGAAGCTATTATTACTGAAGAATGGTCAGCAGCAGCACCAGGAATGGCAACAACGCTTAATGGGAATAACTTAGGAGAAGAACCGTTAATAATGTGTGATAATGAAACTTTAAAAGAGGAGATACTTACAGATTTGGTTAAAAATTTCGGTATAATTTGTTTTGCTACATCAGAAACCGTTATGGGGTCAGATTTAGCAGGAATGATGTGTAAAGTTGAACGAGATGGGAATGATTACATAATAAACGGAAAAAAATATTGGATTACAAATGCAGGTTTCGCAAAATATGCAACTGTATTTGCCACTGAAGATCCAAAAACGAGACATAAAGGGATTGGGGCATTTCTGATTAGAATGGATAAAGAAGGTGTTAGCGTAGGAAGACCTATCGAAAAAATGGGTCATAGATGTTCGAATACGACGATCTTGGACTTTAAGCACTATAGAGTTCCCGCTGAAGATGTTATTGCACTTCCCGGCAAAGGATTTCCGCTGGCTATGAAAACATTTGCAAGAACAAGACCGATAATTGGAGCAATGGCTACTGGTCTCGCACGTTCAGCTCTTGATTATGCAATACATTATGTTAAAAAACGGAGAGCATTCGGCCAAAAATTGGCGGAATTTCAATCAATTCAATTTTTATTAGCGGATTCATTTCAAAAAATAGAGACTGCAAGATTATTAACCTATAGGGCTTGCTGGGATGCCGATAATGGAAGAGATCCGTTATTATGGGCATCTATGACAAAGCTTTATGCTTCAGAAATTGCCCTTGAGGTTGCCAGTGATGCATTACAATGTTTTGGCGGATACGGATATACAAAAATGATGCCAATTGAAAAATTGTTTAGAGATGCAAAACTTTACCAGATTTATGAGGGTACAACACAAATTCAAAAATTAATAATTGCTCGTCATGTTCTTGGAGAATATAAGCCGATAATGCCCCCAAATGAAGATATCCCCTATGCTCCCGTGGAAGAAGATTATGAAGAAAAATTAGAATATTTTAATGATATAAAACAATCTAAAGGTGCTAAAAAAGCTTGGCGCTGCAGGATATGCGGTCATATTCATTATGGAGATGAACCTCCTGAAGAGTGCCCCGTTTGTAAATATCCAAAAGGAGTCTTTAAAGAAGTATGGAGTAAATAATTTTATTATATTTTTCTTTTTTTAATATTTAATTAGAAGATGTAATATTCTCATTTTTGAAATGCTCTTATTTCTTTAGAAGAAAAATTGAGATAAATATTTGATACAAATTTATAAATTTCCAAATTTTTCCTGATATTTCTTTAAAAGTTGTTCTAATTTTTCTGCTCTTTCTTGCTCCTTTTTTCTTCTTTCTTCTTCCTTTTTTCTTCTTTCTTCTTCCTTTTTTCTTCTTTCTTCTTCTTGTTTCCGTATTTCCTCCGCTTTCTTTCTCATTTCGGCCTCTTTACGTCTCATTTCACGTTCTCTATTAAGTATCTCTTGAACTTCTTTTAGTTCCTTCGTTAATTTCTCTATTTTTTTATCTCTCTCAGCAATATATTGAAACATTATTACCACCTTTATGACATTATACGT
>CAZVTX010000267.1:0-5336 GCA_964629395.1 uncultured archaeon | reverse complement strand
TTTCTATATTTTCTTAATTAATAAAAAATAAAAGCAAATAGGAAAATGTATAAATATAAGGTTTCAATTTTAGGAACTGGTTTTATAGGTTTATGCAGTGCGGCGTGTTTTGCAAAAAAGGATATTAAGGTAATAGCCTCAACTCATAATAAAAAGAAGGCTGATTTAATTAATAGCGGTAAAGCTCCTTTTTATGAGGAAAATCTCCAAGAATTTATGGATGACATTAAACAAAATAAGCCAGAACTTTTAACCTGTATTCTTGATCCCGTCCAAGCAGTTATTGATACGGATATTTCAATGATTACTCAAGGAACACCTATGCGAGAAGATAAAAGTATAAACTTGGGATTTATTGAAAGCACGGCAAGAGAAATAGGAGAAGCATTAAAGAAAAAAGATGGGTATCATTTAGTTGTAGTTAGATCTACTGTTGTTCCAGGCACTACCAGAAATCTTGTCGGAAAAATAATAACTGAAATTTCAGGAAAGGAGCCTGGAAAAGATTTCGGATTATGTATGCAACCAGAATTCCTCGCAGAGGGAAGATCAATTGAAGATACATTACATCCCGACAGAATAGTTATCGGTGAATTTGATAAAAAAAGCGGAGATATGCTCCAGGAATTTTATGAATATTTCTATGGAGATCATCTAAAAAATTGCCCAATCCTAAGAATGAATTTAGAAAGTGCTGAACTTGTTAAATATGGTAATAATTGTTTACTCTCAACTAAAATATCTTTTGCTAATGAATTTGCTAATTTCGCTGAATTGGTGCCTAATGTTGATGTTGTACAGGTTATGAAAGGAGTTGGTTTGGATTATAGAATAAATCCCCGCTTTTTAGGCGCTGGTGTAGGGTTCGGAGGTTCTTGTTTTCATAAAGATGTGAATGCAATTAAAGCGTGGGCAAAATCTAAGGGGTACACTTCAAGATTGCTCGAAGCTGTTTTAGCGATTAATGATGATCAAGCTATACATATTGTAGATATTGCCGAAGAATTAGTCGGGAAACTTGCGGGAAAGAAAGTTACATTATTAGGTCTTTCGTTTAAGCCCGGAACTGATGATATGAGAGAAGCTCCCAGTATTCGGGTTGTAAATGAACTTATAAAGAGAGGTATTACCGATATCACCGGATATGACCCAAAAGCAAAAGAAACTGCCAAGGAAGTATTTGGAGATAAGATAAAATATGCAGATTCAATAGAAGAAGCATTAAAAGATTCTGAATGTGCTTTTCTTATTACAGAATGGGATGAGTTCAAGAAATTGACTCCCGATGATTTTAAAAAGAATATGAAAACACCGAATTTAATTGATGGAAGAAGAATTTATGATTATGACCTCTTTAATAAAGAATTGAATTTCAGATCAATAGGAAGAAGATAAAAAAATTAGGGATAAATTCCCCGTAATTTTATTGCTTTAGCAACCTCTGAGACGGCAAGCGCATAAGCTGCCAATCTCAAGGATATTTTTTTTTCTTGTGAAAGATTATAAACATTTTCAAATGCTTTTAAAAGAATTCTTTTTAACTCTTTATTTATTCTATCTAAATCCCAAAAATAAGCATTTATATCTTGCACATATTCGAAATAGGAAACAAGAACTCCCCCGCTATTTGCTAAAATATCGGGAACTACAATAACTCCTTTTTTATCTAAAATTTCATCAGCATCTGGAGTAGTAGGACCATTTGCACCTTCAAGAATAATCTTACATTGGATTTTCTCAGCATTTTCTTTAGTAATAACATTTTCTCTGGCTGAAGGAATTAATACATCACATTTCATTGTTAAAATTTCTGTATTTTCTACAATCTTTACATTAGGATCTTTATAATCTTTAAATGATTTTCTATTTTTTTTCCAATTAATTAATTCGGGTATATTTAAGCCATTTTCACAGACTAAACCTGCAGTAGAGTCAGAAACAGCGATTATTTTACATCCAATATTGTACAGATCTTCAGAAATAACAGAGCCAACTTTACCAAATCCATGCACAATAAATTTTAGATCTTGAATATTTAATCCTAATTTATTTACCAAGAAATTAATAATAAAAAAGAGACCCGTTCCAGTAGCTCTATTGCGTCCTAAAGAACCTCCGATCTCAACAGGTTTACCGGTAACTACGCCTGGCTCCGTATATCCTTTATGCTTTGAATATAAATCCATTATCCAAGCCATAGTTTGAGAATCGGTGTTCATATCAGGCGCCGGAATATCTTTATCAGGCCCAATTATATTTAAAATTTCAAAAATATATCTTCTTGTAAGCCTTTCTAATTCTCCTTTTGAAAGTTCTTTAGGATTGACTTTAACACCTCCTTTTGCACCTCCTAATGGTAATTTTAGAAGGCTGGTTTTCCATGTCATCCACATGGCTAATGCTTTTATCTCTTCAATAGAAACATTTTCATCAAATCTGATACCTCCTTTTCCAGGACCTCTAATTGTGCAATGTTGTGCACGATAACCCTCAAAAATTCTTAAAGATCCATCATCCATTCTAATTGGAATTGAAACTGTGAGAATTCTTTCCATATATTTTAATATTTCGTGAATATCAGGTTCTAAATTTAAAAATTCAGCAGCTTTTTCAAGTTGTTTTAATGCATTTTTATATTGATTTTGCTCCATTTTTAATTTCCTTTAATATTATTTTTTGTTAAAATAATTTTTTTTTAAAAAATAATAGGAGAAAGATTATAAATATTGCGTTGAGAATATATTAAAAATAAGTTATTTTACTTTACCTTTTAAATAGTTATCAATAGCCTTGGCGGCTTTTCGCCCGGCACCCATAGCGGATATGACAGTCGCTGAACCCGTAACGATATCGCCACCCGCGAAAATATCTTCTATATTTGTTCTTCCTTCTGAATCTGTTTCAATATATCCTCTATTATTTAATTTCAATCCGGGGATTGATTTTATTAAAATAGGATTGGCTTTAGTCCCTATTGCAATTATTACCATATCTGTATTTATTAAATATTCTGAGTTTTCAATCGGGATGGGTCGCCTTCTTCCGGATTCATCGGGCTCTCCGAGTGCCATCCTTTGAACCTTCATTTGCTTAACATTACCATTTTCATCACCTATAAATTCTAAAGGATTAGTAAGCAATAAAAATTCGATGCCTTCCTCCTTAGCATGTTTAATTTCCTCGCGTCTCGCAGGCATTTCAGCTTCACTTCTTCTGTATACTATAGTGACCTTTTTAGCACCGAGTCTCAATGCCGTTCTTGCCGAATCCATAGCTACATTTCCGCCTCCAATAACGGTTACATATTTTCCCATATCAATTGGAGTATCATATTCGGGAAATTTATAAGCTTTCATTAAATTGGCACGAGTTAAAAACTCATTTGCACTTAATACTCCGTTGAGCTCTATACCCGGATATTTTAATAAGATTGGAAGCCCTGCGCCAACACCTATAAAAAATGCTTTATATCCCATTTGACGTAAATCATCGATAGTATAAAGTTTTCCTATAATAACATTATATTGAATTTTTACACCAATCATTTTTAAGGTCTCTATTTCTTCGGCTACGATTTCTTTAGGTAAGCGAAATTCAGGAATACCATATACAAGAACCCCACCACCTACATGAAAAGCCTCAAAAATCGTTACATCATATCCAAATCTGGCAAGATCTGCAGCACAAGTTAGTCCTGCGGGGCCACTACCAATAACGGCAACTTTAATATTATTTGGAGGTAAACAATCGGGACAAGCCTTAATCATGTTTTCTCTTTCCCAATCTGCCACAAATCTTTCCAATGCTCCAATTGCTACGGGTTCCCATCTTTTTCCCAATATACATTTAGCTTCGCATTGAACCTCTTGCGGACATACCCTCCCGCATATTGCAGGTAAAATATTATATTCTTTTATAGTGAAAATCGCTTCTCGAAAATCTTCTTCTCTAATATATTTTATAAATCTTGGGATATCAATATTTACGGGGCATCCATCAACGCATTTAGGATCTCCGCATTGTAAACAGCGTGAAGCCTCTAAAATCGCTTGCTCTTTGGTAAATCCAAAAGGTACCTCATTAAAATTGTGAATTCTTTCCGAAGGATCCTGTTCTTCCATTTTTTGTCTTGGAATTCGTTCTTTTTTTGCCATTTTTTAAACCTCATGTTTAAGAATTATTAATTTCTCGATTTCTAAATTTTCTTAATGCCAAGCAACCCTCATCTATATATTCCATCGCTTTTTTCTCATAATCTCTAAATCTCATCGATCTTTTAATTAGATTATCAAAATCAACAATATGCCCATCGACATCGGGACCATCTACGCAGGCAAAGTAAATTTCACCTGATTTTGTAGCAAAGCGACAGCCGCCGCACATTCCCGTCCCATCAACCATTATCGGATTTAAAGATACCATTGTTTTAATTCGGGGCAATCCTTCTATTCCGCTTGTAGTGAGCGCTACAAATTTCATCATAATAAGGGGTCCTATAGCAATTACAAGACTAATAGGCTCTTCTGAGATTATTCGTTTTAATGGTTCTGTAACAACTCCTTTTATTCCTTCCGTTCCGTCATCGGTACAAATAATAAGGCGATCGCTAACAGAGGACATCTTTTCTCTCCAAAATATTAATTCCTTAGTTCTTGCTCCTATAATCGAATAAATTTTATTGCCTGCATCTTTTAATTCCTTTGCTTGAGGATAACATGGTGCTATGCCGACCCCTCCGCCTACAATAACTACAGGATATTTATACTTCTCTATTTTTATAGGATTTCCTAAGGGCCCGACAATATCAAGAATTTCATCACCTACTTCTAATAATGAGAGTAATTTAGTACTTTTCCCTACTACTTGGAAAACTATTGTAATAGTTCCTCTCTCTCTATCATAATCGGCAATAGTTAGAGGAAATCGCTCTCCTTTGTCATATAACCTTAGAATTATAAAATTTCCTGCTCTTGCCTTCTTAGCGAGTTGAGGATATAGAATTTCCATCTCATATAAAAGATCTTTTACTAAAACTTTTTTAACAAGTATTTTATTCGGCAAATTAATCTTATTACTAGTTTTTAAAAAATAGAATATTATAAGCAAAAAAAATTTATTTGCTAAATATTTCAAACGTTAATATCGAATTCATTTTTTATTAATTCATCCAAAGAATTATATTCTATAATAATTAAATCGATTAGAGCATTTTCGAAAATAAATTTCGGACCCGGTTTTAAATCTTTTTTTACATATAATATATCTATTTTTTTCATGCTCAACCAATTGGCAATTAGAATACCTTTCCTTTTCTCTTCTTTCGCAAATTCATTTGT
>CAZVTX010000266.1:0-5361 GCA_964629395.1 uncultured archaeon | reverse complement strand
TCCTTGCTGACGCAAGGACGAGCCGCTTCCCACCCCCAGCCGCGCTTCGCGCGGCGGAGCAGGCGGGCTATGGTATTTTTTATATTTGCCCTTGCCCCACTCGTCCCGTGCGCGGGCGACAGGAAGGAACTCCCTAAAATAATCATAACCTATTTTGGGATATTCTACAATAGGTTATATCATAAAAATAAAGATATGCCAAAGTCAATTTATACAAAAGAGTATAAGAAGATCCTCGCACGGCTTAAAAAAGCCCGGCAGGATGCTGGCTTAAAACAGACAGAGGTCGCCAAAAAGTTAAATAGGCCTCAGTCTTATATTTCAAAAATAGAAAGAGGGGAAAGAAGAATCGATGTAGCAGAGTTAAAGGAGTTAGCAAAGATTTATAAAAAAGACATAAATTATTTTGTTCAATAATATGTCTAAATTGATTTTTCAAGACAATAAAATAATTTGTCCTACTCCTATTACTGGAGCGACAAGTAAAATTAGGGTAAAGAGAAGAGAGAATAATTTTGGTTTGCCAATTTCTGTAAAAAACAATCCTTTTACAAAAAAGGATTATATAGAATGGCAAATCTCATATTTTCTCCCAATAGACACAATATGGGACAATTTTAGAAAAGCTAAGAGTGTTGCAGAGAGGCTAAAAATTTTTGATGATTTGTTTATTGTTTATAAAGAAGAAAAAATTATTTCAGCATTGAAAAAGTTTATTCAAAACTATCCATCACTTGGCAAAAAAGAGTTTAAAGATGGCGTTGAAAAAATTTTTAAGAGTCATCACGAAACAATAATTATCAAAGAGCACAAAGATGACAAGACTTATGTTCGTTATGAATTATCCGATTTATTTAGGCTGGCCTTAGAGAAAGGCATGATTAGTAAAAAAGAAATTAAAAACTTAGTTGTGTTTAATAAAGATAATAAATTTGATATTGAAGGACAATACAAAATTACCAGAAGCCCGACAAACAAAAAAATTTATGGAAAGTTCGAATATTATGAGGAAAAGACACCCTTATTCATAAATAGAATTAACGATAAAAAATTTATAGAAATAATTCTCCAGCATAAGCAAAGAGCAGTTGGTTATCAAAGTATGGTTTATTTCTGTTGCTTTGCGGATAATGTTTTAGATAGGACTGGCAAACCAATTATTGGCAGAACAGCTAAAACGAAGGAAATTATATTTTTACCCATCACAAAAGAAGATTTAATAGCTATTGCAGAAAGTTTTATTGTTGCATCAAAAGATCATTCTTGGGATATGAAAATAATTTTAAATGATCTACTTAAACTTTAACTTTAAACTCATAAATATCAACTTTCTTAATAGATTTACTACCAACTCTGCAGGTAATATTCCTGAAATAATCTAAATTATTATTGATTTGCTTGCAAATTGTTTCTTTAATTTTTCTGTTTCTCTTAAATTTATCTTTAAAGTCAAACACATAAAACATATCATTTAGAACATCTTCATTAATATTGATAAGTCCACATTTCCCTACGCTCGCATTACCAACTCGGACAATTGCAATTTTATAGTCCTCTACGCTTTTATCTGGCGGAATTTTTGTTTTTTCTAATATATTTTTTGCAGAGATGTTATTCTTTCTATATGATTTTTTAATATGAAGAGTTTTTGTGTCTAAAAACTCTTTAAGAGGTATCCCTCTTTCATTTTTGATATATCCATTATTTTTGTGAAATACTACTTGTGGTATTAACTCTTCATGAATATGTTTTATATCAAAGACTTCTTCATTTTTTTTGTTATTTTCAAAAATCAAAATTATTTGATTTTTTAATTTTTGAATATTTGTAAAGATTGCAAAGCAGCATGGGATATGGTAATCAAACCAGATTTTATCGTTTTGATATATTATTATTGTTGAAAAATATTTTAAAATTTCATTTTTGACGGATTTATTTTTGTTCTTTATAAAAAAGGATATTGGCAAAACAAAACCTATTGAAGATTGTTTATTTTTAAGATGTTTAAGTGATTTTAGTATAAAAGCATTCTCTATTTTTTCTTTGTCTTTTTTAAGTTCCATTTTTGTTAAATAGCTCGAAGGAGGACAGATTGATTTAAGATATTTATCTTTTAAGTAATAACTTTCTTTGAGGTTATATTTGCTGAAAGGAGGATTGCCTATTATTAAATCATATTTATTTTCTAGAGGTAAATCGAAAAAGTCAGAAGGATTTTTTGTTAGATCTTCGTCAATCTCGCACCCTTCAATGTCATAGAATCCTTTCTGATTTAGTCCTTTAATAAAATTACCCGTCCCGAAAGATGGTTCTAAAATTTTTATTTTTTTATTATATCTCTTATAAGAAAACAACAAGTCTAATAGACTTTTTACTATTTCTAATTTAGTAAAATATTGACCCAATATTTCTCGTTTGTTTTTCATGTTAATTATTTAAAATTTTAAAATTTTGCTAATCTTTCTTGGGCTAATTTACAATATTCTTCATTAATCTCAAACCCAATAAAATTTCTTTTAATTTGTTTACAGGCAACCGCAGTGCTTCCGCTTCCAATAAATGGATCTAAGACAATATCGCCTTCTTTTGAAAACATTTGTAAAATTTCCTTTATAAATGTTTTAGGTTTTGGGGTGGGGTGATTTATAAATCCTTCGTCCGGTTCTACTAACTTACCTGGGGTATCAACAAATATATCCCTCCCTTTTTTAGCCATTTTGGGATTACCTTTTTTAAAGACTATACAAGACATATACTTGGTGTAGCCAATCGGTGATAAAACTCTACCATTTGGACAATAAAGAATAAAATTCCAAAAGTACTTAAATGGGTTATTTTTAAAAACCTGTGGCAAAAATTTAGTGCTAAAAAATGTTATAAAAAATGTATCGTCTTTTAAAACTCGATGGCTTTCGGGTAAGATTTTATAAAATAATTTTAAATTATTATCATTTTCAATTTCTTTCTTATTTAGTCCATATGGTGGATCTGTTAGAATTAAATCAATCGACTTATCTGGAAGCATTTTGAAACCTTTTATACAATCGATATTTTGAATTGTGTTAAGCCAATTATTTACCATAAGATTTTTTCGTTTTTAAAATTTTAGCTAAATCTTCCCCTTTAATTCTTCTAATGCCATTAAATTTGATAGAGGGGATTTTATCTTTAGCAATGTATCGTTTTACAGTAATAACTGATACTCTTAGAATTTTTGCCACCTCTTCGGTTGTATATAATTGATTTTTGTTGATTTTCATGATAATTTAAAAGTATCAATTAGTATCACCTTTAATATAAATATAGCACAAAGTTTTAAAATATGAAAGAAAGTAGGAATAATAGATGATTCAACTTTGTGGTAAACAAAATGGATTTGTCGCATTTATAGTGAAGCACTGCAGGAAAAGAAAAAATCAAAATATCTCATTGAGCAGATAAGGCGAGAAGTGGAAAAGATAATTACATCAACTTAGTCATTATGCGTATTACCAAACTACACATCAAGAATTACAAAAGTTTTAGTAGTTCGGCGGAGCCGATAATTTTTCATACAACCCACTCTCTTTTAGTTGGTAAAAACAATGCCGGGAAGTCTAATATTCTCTCCGCTTTACAATTATTGCTCGGAGGTAAAAATCCAAACTATATAAAATTACCAGAAGACGACTTTTTTGACACATCAAGTCCTGTAGAAATACAGCTTGTTATTGGAGACATAACAGAGAATGACAGGAAGGAACTTTTTAGTCTACCTAATTTGATAAAACAACAGAGAGGCGCTCTTTCTTCTAAAAATTTGGAAGATATAGAGATTGTGTTCAGTTTTCAACATTATTTTCAAGATAGGGAAGAAGAAGGGGAAATATCCGAAGGCGGAGAGACAGAAATCAGTGAGCAACAACAGAGACAATTTGAAATAAAATTATGGGGATTTACCATTCATCGGAAAATTGAAGATGTTAGATTTGCTTTAATTCGAATGTTAAAGGTTCCGGCAGTCAGAGATGTTTCAGATGAATTATCAGGGTCAAAATGGACTTATTACGGCCAGCTTATGAAAAGCGTCTTGGAAGACTCGCCTCGTTATGGAGAAGTTAAACAAATGCTGGAACAGCTTAATGCGAAAATCCAAGAAATTTTCTCCGACCAAAAGAGTCATTTGTTAGCAGGCGCTAGAGTTGTTTCTTATGTTGACGACATACATTTTGAATTAACAAAAGAGGGTAAGCCAAGTGAACTACTCAGGAATCTAGAGGTATTCATCACCGAGGGAACCAGAAAAATTAATATCCAAAATACCGGGACAGGGACACAGAGTGCAGTAATTATCGGCATCTTAGAACTAGCATTGAAAAATAAGCCCTCAAAGAGTCGTGTTTTCTGTGTAGAGGAACCCGAAGTTTTTATCCATCCTCATGGAATTAGATATTTAGGTGAACTTTTAAGAAGAATAACTGATGATGGAAAAACGCAAGTAATTGCTTCTACTCATTCGCCAGCCCTTGTTTCAACTTTTAACCCCCAAGAAATTATAAGAGTTGACAAAGCGGGTAATTCAACAAAAATTTTCCAGCCATTGGCAGGAGTCTTGACAGAAGAGCATTTTAAAAGGTTTATCAACGCTGACAATGCGGAACTCTTTTTCAGCGACAAAGTAATTTTGGTGGAAGGCGATACAGAAAAACAACTACTGCCTACATTAGGCCGATTAACTCCTGTAGATGATAGAGATCCGGATAATGGTAATTGTGATTTTGACAAAGCAAACATCGGCATAATACGTCTAGACGGCAAAGAAAACCTACTGAATTTTATCAAGGTACTCGAAGCGTTTGATATTCTTTATCTTGCATTACTTGACAATGACTTTTTGCAAAGCTCACAATTGAGACAGGTTTGCCAAAAATTTAACATTCAGGTCTCCAATCAGTCTCAACTTATAAATGATTTGAAAAAGAATAATATCGTAATCAACACAAGAGGCGAGACAGAAGATTTAATTCCCGACGCAGACTTAGCGGCAATAACTGGTAAGAGCGTGCAAGACATACAAAACATAAAGAGTAATTTTTCACAGAGAGGCGGTAAAACAAGTAAGGCATTCTCTGGCGGAAGCAGAAGAACAGGTGGAATATTTAATTGTAGTAAGACTGCTTATGCTATAAAGATCGCCGATTTTTATACAGGCAAAGGATCTCATCCGTTTAACGATTTGATACGAGGGCTTTTCATGTTTGATACTTCGTTGATTAAGTTTTAGAATATAAATTGAGGCCCCGCCTGCTCTGCCGCGCGAAGCGCGGCTGGGGGTGGGAAGCGGCTCGTCCTTGCGTCAGCAAGGAAGCAAAGCCCGCAAAA
>CAZVTX010000265.1:0-5417 GCA_964629395.1 uncultured archaeon | reverse complement strand
AAGGAAAAATAAGAGCAGCATTATTATTGAAATTAAAAAATAAATTTTGTAAAGAGAATGATAAACCTCAACAGCTTTATAATTCTCTTTACAATTTATTAAAAAATAAAAAAATTGAAATTCTGATTATTAACCCATTTGAGATTATTTGGAAAAAGCAAAAATTATCAAATCTTACATTTTTAGAAGATGGTCTTTATTACATTAAAGATTATCTCCCTTTATATAATTATGAAGGAAAAGATTATTTTTTTGATAGTAGAAAGTATCAAAATAATAATTTAGAAAATAAGGTAAAATTTATCTTTAAATTAATAAACGAAATACCTAAATTAGAATCTAAAATCATTATAATTCTTAAAGAGGATATTGAGCTTATAAAAATTTATGAGGATTTTAAAGAGGATAAAAAAATAAAAATAAAAGATCTATTAATTGAAAATAAAAAAATAATTTGTAAAATAAAAATTCCCTTGGAAAGACAGCAAAAAGATATTGCAATTATTGAAAATTATCGGAATAAATTTATGTGTTTTTATATTACTATTATTGAAGCAATTCAAAAGCTAATTGTTCAATTACAAACAGAATTAAATATTAATCAAAAGAAATCCTTATTATATAACAATATTAGAAAATTTGCTCACTATTGTCGATTATTTGTAAAATCTGATTGGATAGATATTAATAAATCATCTCCAGTAAAATGGGAAACTTTTTTTATTCATTTTAATATCCCGATACGTTTAATTGATTTTCAATTCAAAAATTTTGGATTTTATGACAGAACATTTGAAGCATTAAGTATTATTACTTATGGTATTTCTATTAATAAAAAAGAGAAAGAAATTATTAAAAAATTAAAAAATTTAGGATATTCTCCCATAAGGAAATATCAAGATAGAGACAATATCTTTTTAGGATTAACATTAAAAGTTGAGATAATTTGTCCCGCAATAGAATATTATTATTTTATTCATAAATATTTAATTTTTTATCATCTTTTTTTACTCTTTTATCAATGTTCAGACTACCTTTTAAAAATTGGCTTTAAATTTTCAAAAAAGGAATTTGAAATTTATAAGCTATTTTTTCCTGTTTTAAATGACTTTTTTAATATTAATCCTTTAAAAATCTTAAAAAATTTATCATTTTCCTTTAAAACATATAATTCAGAAGAATTAGATATATTATATAATTATTTTTTAATGGAAAGGGCAAGAAATATTGAGAAAAAAATGTATAATTATTTTATCATAAAATATTTAAAAATACATTAAAAAATAATTCGAAATTTAAGAGAATTAATTTCTAATTTTAATTAAATTCGTTTTAAAGTATTTAATATATATATCTTTTATAACCGAAACATTTATATAATTAAAATATATTTTATATTGTGCAATAACGGGGATTACATTTTTACACATATAATCATTTTTTTTATTAGCACGGGGTTTAATAGTTTTCACGGGGTTATTTTACTTGCAATTTTGTAGTAAAAAAAGGAGGTTTAAAAAAATATGGAAATAAAAACAAATACTGATTTTTTTTCAAATGTATGTCCCGAATGCGGGGGAAAGATTATTCCAATTCACCCGAAAGGAGAAGAAGTTTGCGAACAGTGTGGATTGGTTATTAATGAAAGAGTTGTTGATTATTCTCATAGTGATAAGAGAGCATTTACAAAACAAGAAAAGGATAAACGAGAACGTACAGGTTCACCTATCTCAGAATTGCTACCTGATATGGGATTAAGTACTGTTATTGACAGTAATATTAATAATCCTGATTTAAAAAGAGCAGCTAAATGGAATTCAAGAATGACTTGGGATAAGAGAAATATACTTATTGCTACTACAGAATTGAAAAGAATTGCAAGTAATCTTAATTTACCTGATCATATTAAAAAATCGGCCATAAGAATTTATAAAGAAGCTTTTAAAAAGAAATTGCTAAGAGGTAGATCTATTAACGGAATGGTAGCGGCTTGTTTATATTTTGCCTGTAGAGAAAAAAAGATTCCAAGGACATTACAAGAAATTTTAGATCAAACATCTGTTAGTGCTAAAAATGTTAGAAGATGTTATAGAACAATTATTAGAGAATTAAATTTAAAGGCACCTTCAACAGATCCGATTGCATTAATCCCCCGATATATTGCAGAATTACATTTAGATATAGAAATTGAGAAAAATACAATAAAAATTTTACAAAATTATATATCAAAATATTCTATTAGTGGAAAAGATCCTAAAGGATTATGTGCAGGTGCTTTATATTTAGTTTGTAAAGTTAAAAATAAAAGAATATCCCAAAAAGAGATTTCTAATATTGTAGGAGTAACTGAAGTTACTTTAAGATCAAGATATAAAGAATTAATTAAAAAATTAAATATTGATTTTTAAAAATAAACTTAGTTCTCTCGCTGTAATAATATTTTAAAAAAGTCTGGTAAAGTTAATAAATAACTTTGAGCGTTTGGTAATTGTTCTTTAATCTTAATGAAAAGTTGAGAGAAATGTTCCGCTCTTTCCTTTTGTTTTAATACATCATTTCGAGATTGTTCTCTGATTTTTTCAACAGGTATCCCTTTCATTATTGCTCTTGAAGGTATGGTCAATCCTGGGGGTACTTGACTTTTATCGAGAATAATTACACCTTCTCCAATTGAACTTTCTTCATAGATTAACGATGCCTCTTTAATTTGGACATAATCTTCTAGAAAACATCCAAAAAGAGTTACACCTGTTTCTATAATACAATATCTCCCGATATGAATAGGACTTTTTTTTGAACGTGTAAACATTATAACTCCATCAAAAATAGTTGAATATTCTCCTATATTTATCTGAGCATTTTCAGCCCTAAGGATTGAACCAGGCCAAATAACAACATTATCATTTACTTTTATATCTCCTATTAATGTTGCATTTGGAGAAACATAAGCATTTTCACTTATTTGGGGTTTTTTTCCATTATATTCTATTAGAGGCATAGTGAATAACACTATAATATTGATATTATATGGTAAATTAACTTCAAATAATAAAAATTTTTGTAGAGATTTTATTATTTATAAAGTTTCATATTATCAATTGAATTATAAAAATAAAATTCATCATTAGGAAATTCTAAACTTAAATAATTATAAAGTTTTCTTAAACCGGGGATATAGCATAAATCAAATGGTATATATATTAATGATATTCCTAAATCTTCTGCAATTGTTAAATCATTATAATCCAATTTATCAGAGATACAACAATTACAATGATTTTTTATCATTTTTAAATAGAAGTCTTCTTTTAATTTTTTATCTAAAATAATACAAATCTTATTGATCTTTTTTTTTAAATCTCCTTTATAAAAAATATCATTTATTTCTAGGTTATTTTTAATTTTTTTAATTAAATCTTCAAGAAAGAAATTTTTTTTATTATTATAATTATTTATAGGATTACAATATCGTCCAATAGGGATATATCTTTTTGAATCTATTTTTATTTTAAAAAGACCATCAAGTTTTAAATATAGTTTATCAATTAAAGTATCTATTATTCCGTTTTCTGCTATAATAAATGAGGAGTTAAGTACGTAAATAGAGATTGGATATTTAGATAATAATGATAATTTTTTAATAATTAAAGGATTAAATTCTGAAATATTATGTTTTATAAGTCCATTTTGGGAAATAATAAATGAAATCTTATTTTTTATGGCAAAATGAATATTTCTAATATTTAAATCAAATGTGATTAAGATTTTTTTAATTACCTTATTTTTATTTATAAAACTATCATATTGTAAGCCAGTTGGATTTAATTTAAAATTAAATATTTTAGGTGCTATTTCCTTATCCAAAAAATTTATTAAATCTTTTATAAGCATTTTTAAAAATGATTTTAGATATTTTTGATGTAGAAAATATTTAATTTATTTAAAAAAAAAGGGAGTAAAATAATTCTAATTTAAAAAGTCTATTATCATAAAATTAAAAATATTTAGAACGATGATAAATTAATTAATTATAAATTAATGATAATATAAGAAAAAAAAATGTCAGATAAAAATTGCATTTTTTGTAAAATCATTGATAAAGAAATCCCGGCAAAAATTGTATTTGAAAATGATAAAATTGTTGCATTTTTAGATATTTTCCCAATCTCTAAAGGACATACTATCGTTGTCCCCAAAAAACATTTTCAAAATTTGGAGGAAATTCCTGAAAATGATTTGTGTGAATTAATTAAAATTGTAAAAAGGTTAGCAATAGAAATTAGAAGAAAGCTTAATATTGAGGGTTATAACCTCCTTCAAAATAATTTCGAAGCAGCAGGTCAGGTTATTAATCATATACATTTCCATATTATTCCAAGAAATAAAAATGATGAAAAATTTAAGTTGAAAATACCCCGAAACCAAGCAACTGAAGAAGAATTAAATAGTATAATGCAACAATTGAAAGATTAAATCTTAAATATAATTTTTAGTGTATTTTATATTTATTTTTTTAAAAAATATTTTGATGAGATTAAAGAAATTAATTCAAAAAATTTATATCAAGATTAAAGAATTTTTTAAAGACGAATATGGAGGAAATATCGTTGAATATGCTTTATTAATAGGTTTTGCATTATTTCTTTTTTTTTTAATTGTAAGTGTAATTACTTCAATGATAGATTGGACTTTGGATCAATCAAATAACTTCGCAGAAATGATGAAAAATTTAGAAGGATAACTTTTTAATTTATTTAAAAATAAAAATAAGAGAAAGAAATATATTAAAATTTTATTCTATTTTGAAATTAATTGTATTAACCCCCCAATCACAATAGCAATAATAATAACTATTATTGCTAATTCAATTGTCCCCATAATAGACCATGTTAAAAAAATATTCCCTTGAAAAAATGATAATAAATTATCAAAATTCCATTTTTTTAAAGGTTCATCTAAAATACTTGCTAAAGCACTATCAACAATTACAGGATCACAAATTCCTAAAGTTGAAAGCACAAAAACGAATATTATAGGAATTGTAATACCCCAAAAAATAAAAAAAATTCCTCCTAATATAGAAGTACCAATTCTTTTACACGTTATTCCCATAAATAACCCGGCTAAAATTGCGGGCATTAAATAATAATACCAAGAATCAACCCAATTTTCATTTATCGCATTTAGAGATGTTAACGGTGTAAAGGAAAGAGCCCATACACCCATTAAAGAATTAATTCCGTTGCCCATAGACATTACATCAAAAATATTTCCAGCATATAAAATACTGGTTGTTGTTATAATCCCCCATAAAATATATGTAATTGCAACTATTGATAAAACTCCTACTAAACCACCACCTACGGCACGTATAACTTGTTCCCTTGGTTCAAGAGTGCTCATTAATTTTTTAAAAG